>JAPLJC010000260.1 GCA_026388765.1 Deltaproteobacteria bacterium | reverse complement strand
AGATCAGACCCGCAAAAGTGAGACTGCCCTCCAATTGCCCGGTGAGGGTATTTAAAGTCAGGGCTGCCACGCCAGTAGCGGGGCTGGCAACGGGAGGCGCTTCCTGGGCGCCGTTAAGATGGGCTCTCAGGTGGATGGTGGCCGCCAGCGACCCTGTGGGTAGGGTCATGGCTATCAGCGCCAGAGCCAGAAATAAGGCAATCCCCGCAGGGTACAACCTCGATTTGCTGCCAACCATACCTTCATCCTTGGCCATTTAAACTTTCTGCCAATGGAAAGACTTCTTTTCAGTTAATCAAGTAAAAGCAGCTCAAGAGCCGGAATGGGGTGAGGGACAAATCCGGTCAAGGAAAAAGAGAAATTGAATGTCGGGGGCGTGGCGCCACCGACGATGTCGGTGCCGATCCTCAGCCAATCCGGGGCCAAATTCGTGTTCCGGATCCAACCTTGAAGGTCCGGGGTAAACGGCGGGATAGTAGGCCTGGGAGCGGAAAGCCAAAAAAACTGACTACCGACGGGGAGCTGCACCTGAGGGACAAAGAAATAATGACCGGCAGGCAAGAAAAACGGGGTAGTGAAGGTGACGTCAAAGAAGACTAGCTGCCCAGTGGCAGCTCCTTCTCCCGCGGTGGTCTGATTAGGCACTGGATTGATCCCATTTAAGACCGTATTAACAACGGCAAAGAGAATCATTCGGAAAGACCCGGAAAATTTTGACCAGGACCCGGCTAATACTTGAAACCACCGCGGTGCTCGGAATCAAGCCATAAAAAGTGGCATGATTGATGGTAGTGGGTGAGGTTAAAATAAAATCATCTGCTGCCTGGATCTCTATCAAGCCGGGACTGGCGGGCCTCGAGCCCGCTCCCATTTGCCCATTAGGCAGGCCGGTGCTGAAGTTGAAAGGAGTAGCAGCAGCGGGGGCGGCCACTAAGACCGCGACACTTATCAGCAGCGCGAAGGAAATGCTACGGTACATGGCAAGTTACCTCACAATAGGTCTGATCTCGCCCTTTTTCCCTAATCATCGAGCAAGAGCAGGAGATAAGAACCCTGACTTATGTTCATTATGAAAGGGTTTTTGAACAATAGGAGCAAATACCTAATTGCCACTGGGTAAAATTACCTAATCTAAATCCCTGGGCAGGTGAAGGGACTGGATTTTAACCGGGCCCTCAGGCCGAGAACTGTTGATGGCGTAATCTTTAGACAGCCCGCGGTCCCTTCCTAAGGCGACTTTTGCCAAGAGTTCCCCCAGCCGTTCGTCCATTGCTCTGAGAGCAGGCGCAGTTTTTTTCCTGGATTATGGGCGGCATCTGGCCTATATTTTCTGGAGGCGTCCGTCGCCTGGGGGAGTTTGGGAAATTTTGGGGAAGAATGTTGATGCTGCAGATTGACCTCTGATAATTAGATTCTTACATAAAGATGGATGAGATAGGGCGGACAGACAGGTCCGTCCCGACAGAGTTTGTCGTTTTCTAATGGGAACACGGTATTAGCCGCCCGGCCCCGGTTTACGGGGTGGCCCGGAGGGGCAGGAGGAAACCATGCCAGAACCGCTCGGATACTTCACCTTTGTGCTGCACTCCCACCTCCCGTACGTCATCGGCCACGGCCGCTGGCCGCACGGCATGGATTGGCTCAACGAGGCCGCGGCGGAGTCCTATATTCCCCTGCTCAGGGTCTTCAACCGCCTGGCCGCCGAGGGCCTGACTTCCGGGGTGACCCTGGGGATCACTCCCATCCTGGCGGAGATGCTGGCGGCCGACGTTTTCAAGCGGGAGTTCAACGACTACCTGGAGAATAAAATCCAGGCGGCCCGGGATGACGCCGTCACCTTTGAGAAGCTGGGGGATAAGCATTTCACCTCGCTGGCCCGGATGTGGGAAGAGCACCACCGGGAATTGCAGCGGGTTTACCGGGAGGATTTCAATGAGGACCTGCTGGGGGGTTTTCGTAAGCTGATGGACCAGGGTATCCTGGAGGTCATCACCTGCGCCGCCACCCATGGTTATCTGCCCCTGCTGGGGCGGGACACCTGTGTGCAGGCCCAGGTGAAGCAGGGCGTGGCGGCTTATAAGCGCCATTTCGGCCGGGACCCCAAAGGTTTCTGGCTGCCGGAGTGCGCCTACCGGCCCCGGTACCCCTGGGTCCCGCCCCTGGCGGATCTGGCCACTGAGCCGGTGTTGCGCAAAGGGGTGGAGGAGTTCCTGTCGGAGAACGGCCTGGATTACTTTTTCATCGATTCGCATCTCCTTAAGGGGGGCAAGGCCATCGGGGTCTACAAGGACCGCTTCGAGGCCCTGGAGCGCCTCTGGGAGCGGTTCGCTTCCCAGTTCCAGGAACGGCCGGAGGAGCAGGACAAGTCGCCTTACCAGGTCTACCTGGTGAGTTCCGCCCCGGAGAGCAAGCGGCCGGTGGCGGCCTTCACCCGGGACCCCAAGACCGGCCTCCAGGTGTGGAGCGGCGAATGGGGCTATCCCGGCGACGGCAACTATCTGGATTTTCATAAGAAACGCTATCCCGGGGGCCTGCGCTACTGGCAGGTTACCAGCGCCAAGGCCGATCTGGCGGACAAATCGCCGTATCACCCGGAATGGATCAGCGCCCGGATTAATGAGCAGGCGGACCACTTTGTCTCCTTGATAGTCAGCATTCTGACGGAATTCCGGGAGCAAAATGACCGGCCCGGCATGGTCGTGGCTCCCTATGACACCGAACTTCTGGGCCACTGGTGGTTCGAGGGGCCGGAGTGGGTTTACCAGGTGCTGAGCCGGCTGCAGGCGCACACCCAGGTGAGCCTGAGCCCCGGCAGCCAGCTGCTCAAAGAGGCCGCCCCCCGGCACGTCATCCAACTGCCGGAGGGCTCCTGGGGGGAAGGGGGCTATCACTGGATCTGGCTCAACGAGGATAACGACTGGACCTGGCGCCATATCTACAAGGCGGAAAAAGAGATGGAAGAGCTGGCCCAGCTTTATGCCGAGGACCTCGACCCGCGGCTGCAAGACCTCTTGAAGCAGTGCGGCCGGTCGCTGTTCCTGCTGGAGTCTTCGGACTGGCAGTTCCTGATCAGCACCTTCAGCGCCCGGGATTATGCCGAACTGCGGGTGGTGGTGCACCACGACGACTTCAAACGGTTGGCGGCCATGGCCCGGCGCTACGCCGCCGAAAGGGACCTGGCCCCTGAGGATTGGAATTTTCTCGCTTTTTGCCGGGAGCGGGACGACATCTTTCCGGATATCGACCCCAAGTGGTGGGCCAAACTGCAGTACCCGCCGGTGGAGCCGGAGTGAGGCGAGAGCTTGGGACACAGTCGAAAATAATTTTTCCCCCTCACCCCAACCCCATTGGGGGAGAGGGGGGAATTCTCTATGGCGGGCGGTGCCTGCTTAATACTGCCAAAAGATTCCTCCGCAGGGGCGGCTCGCAAGCCGCCCCTAATTTTTTTGGGGGACCGGCTAATCAATCGGCTATAATTTTCCTAGAAAAAATTGGGGTGTGATGATGTGTATTTTTTGCGGGGGCCAATGCGGCGGGGTGGGAGAGTTCCTCATTTCCATGGGACTGCCGTTTTTGGTATTGTTTTTTTTCAAAGTAAAAAATGCTTTGTCGAAGATCAAAGCTAAAATCATCCCAGGGGGCATCTCCGCAAAAGAAAGGCCGGATGACAAATGCAGCTGTTGCGGCGAGTCGGTGATCGAATGTAGGGTATTATCCTCTCCGTCAATTGATCCTAAAACATTAGAACTTCTGGAGCTAAAACCTCAAGCGAAGAGAGGACCGCAAGGTGTCAGAGGCTGGTTGTTATTTCTATGTCTGAATCTTACGATCATTATCCCTTTTTCATTTCTTTATCAAACTAATTGCGCTTTAAAGATATTTTATCTTCCCGGAATGTACTTGAATCAATTAATGTTCAAACAATCGTTATTGTATAATATATTTAGTATGGTAGCGATGATATTATTAACTATATTCAGTTTTTATGCCGGATTAAGTCTATGGGGATTAAAACATAGAGCTGTTAAAATCACTAAGCTGTTTTTAATAACCCAACTGTCTTTAATGGTAATCATTATTGTCATGCGGCCGTTTCTGGCATTTTCTTTGGGTGGCAATGCGAATAGTATCGGCGATGTAATAAAAGGCTTGATCCCCTTTTTATCTTATTTCAGTGTCTGGTATTTATATTTAAGTTATTCAAGGCGAGTCCATAATACCTATGGCGTCTCGGCAGGAGGACCCTCCCAAGGGGAAACCGAAGGTCTTCTCCGGAGTCGCGGAATTCCTGCCGAAGCTGCCGAGACCTTCCTGGTAAAACCACGATAAAATATACCTGGGGAAAATAGGGACACTTCCTATTTTTAGTATTTTCATCCCTGCCAGATCAGGTCTTGCCTAGAAAAATAGGAGGTGTCCCTATTTTTTGTGGCGCTTTTGCGACACCAGGGCGGGTATTGTGGTTTTTTTACCACTGAATGACAAGATGATGGACTTCGGGTCTGAAGGTGGGAACGTGAATAGATACCGGCAATTCAGCCCTGGATCATTCGGCCCTTCTCGGTCCCCGGCGCCCCGGCATGAGGATTGCACTTAACCGGCGCAGGGGAGAATTATGATCTGGCAAAAGACCTTGGCGCAGCCTCTTAATTTCAGCGGCATCGGCCTGCACTCCGGCCGGCGGGTGGAGGTGACCCTATACCCGGCGGCTGCCAATCAAGGCTTGCGCTTTGTCCGGACCGACCTGCCGGGTCGGCCGCAGATATGGGCCCATTATTCCCGGGTAGTGGACACCACCCGGGCCACGTCTTTGGGGGAGAACGGGACCACCCTGGCCACCGTGGAACACCTGCTGGCCGCCCTGGGAGGGTTGGGGGTGGATAATGCCCTGATCGAGGTTCAGGGTCCGGAGCTGCCCATCATGGACGGGAGCGCCGCGCCTTTTGCCCGGCTCATCAGTGCGGCGGGCTTAAGGGCCCTCGCCTGGCCCCGGGCCTACCTCATGGTGCGGGAGACCGTGGAATTGCGCCGCGGGGAGCAGTGGATGCGGGTGAGGCCCGGCGTGCCGCGCATCACTTATAGCATCGACTTCGACCATCCCCTCATCCGGCGGCAGCAGTACACCGTGCCGCTCCGGCCCGAGAGTTTTCAGAGCGAGATCGCCTCGGCCCGCACCTTCGGATTTCTCGAGGAGGTCCAATACCTCCAGTCCCGAGGTCTGGCCTTGGGCGGGTCCCTCGACAACGCGGTGGTGCTGGATGACCGGCAGGTCTTGAATCCCGGGGGCCTGCGCTTCCCGGAAGAGTGCGTGCGCCACAAAATCCTGGACGCAATGGGGGATATGGTCCTCCTGGGTCTGCCGCTACTGGGGCACCTGGAGGTGGGACGGGGCAGCCACGAATTGCACCACAGCTTTATGCAACTGCTCATGAGCCGGCAGGCGGACTGGCGCATCTGGATCCCCTCGGGCCGCACCGGGAAGAGAAAAGCTCCCTGGTTCCAGACGCCGCTGTGGGAAGGGGCCACGGCTTAGAAGGCAGTTTTTAGTTATTAGTTTTTGGTTTTTAGTAAGAGGCAGGCCGGGGGGGCCTGCCTTTTTATTTGTGGTGGGGCGGCCGTCTCTGGCCGTCCTGGTCGGTTGGCGGGCGGGGACGCCCGCCCCACCAGGCCCGCCCCAGCCACCGGGAATTAAACGCAAAAAAGGGCGACCCAGCGGGTCGCCCCTACGGTTTTAGAGGAGGATAAATTTTTAGGGTCAGGCCGGGGCGAAGAGGTCGGTGCTCAGATACCGTTCGCCGGTTGAGGGCAGGACCACGACGATGAGCTTGCCCCGATTTTCCTCGCGGCGGGCCACCGCCAGGGCAGCGAAGACCGCGGCGCCGGAGGAGATGCCGCAGAGAATTCCTTCCATTTTGGCGACGTCCCGGGCGGTTTGGAAGGCCGCCTCGTTGCTCACCGCAATGACCTCGTCGATGATCTTGGTGTTGAGGATCTCCGGGATGAAGCCGGCGCCGATGCCCTGGATCTTGTGGGGGCCGGGCTTACCACCGGAGAGCACCGGCGAGGCCTCGGGTTCCACGGCCACCGCCTGAAAGGAGGGCTTGCGGGCCTTGAGCACCTCACTCACCCCGGTGATGGTGCCGCCGGTGCCCACCCCGGAGACGAAAATATCTACGGCGCCGGCGGTATCCCGCCAGATCTCCTCGGCAGTGGTGCGGCGGTGGGCCTCCGGGTTGGCCGGGTTGGCGAACTGGTTGGGCAGGAAGGCCCCCTTGGTGGCGGCGGCAATCTCCTTGGCCTGATTGATGGCCCCGGTCATCCCCTGGGGACCCGGGGTGAGGACCAGTTCGGCGCCCAGGTGTTTAAGGAGCTTGCGCCGCTCCAGGCTCATGGTTTCGGGCATGGTGAGGACGAGGCGGTATTATTTAGCGGCGCAGACAAAGGCCAGGGCGATGCCGGTGTTCCCGCGGGTGGGCTCAACGATGAGGGTGTCCGGGGTGATGAGGCCCTGGGCCTCGGCGGCCTGGATCATGGCGGCGCCGATGCGATCTTTGACGCTGCCCAGGGGATTCATGGATTCGATTTTGGCGGCGATGGCGGCGGGCAGGCCGCGGCCGATGGTGTTCAGCCGGACCAGGGGGGTGGAACCCACGGCGTGCATGATATCGGGAAGTATTCCAGCCATTTTTGGTCCTCCTTGGGCCCAGGCGTTGTGCGGGGTTTATCGGGCGAACACAAAGTTCGCCCCTACGCACCGAGAAAAAATGTAGCCGCAGGCCCTGACAAAAAACCTGCGCCGCACAGGCGAGGCGCCTGTGCCACCAAAAAAGAACCTACATAGACGGGACGCCTATGCTGCCAGGGAGGGGCGGCCCCCCTCACCCCAGCCCTCTCCCCCCAAAAGCGGGGGGAGAGGGGGTTAAAAGCACACAGGCTGGAAGCCTGCGCTACCAGAACCGGAAAGAACGCCAGCCAAGGTTTCTCATGGCGAATCTTAGGCCACCCACGAAAATGAAAGTGTTTAGGGCGGTTCGAGAACCGCCCCTACAGGGACTTTCACGGGAAAGCCGGCATCGGCACAGGCTGGAAAGCCTGTGCCACCAACCCCTAATCACCAAAGACTAAGCCCTAATCCCTGAGTTGATAAGGATTTGGTGGGCAGTGCCCACCCTTGTATCTTAGTTTAAGATA
>JAPLJC010000062.1 GCA_026388765.1 Deltaproteobacteria bacterium | reverse complement strand
CATGGCCTATTACCTGATCGCCAGCGGTAAGATGCGTCTCGAGCCTTTTTTGCTTTTTTTCTTTTATGCCACCCTATTGCAGATGTCGGTCACCCAACTTACCAGGTTGCTGGCCACTGTGCAGACCGAATTCACCGGGATTCGACATCTGTCCGGATTTCTGGCTGAAGCCCCTGAGGCGGAAGAGAGCCACCTCACGGTAACTCTGCCAGGCCAATCCGTCGCCATCGAGTTAACCGGTCTGACCTTCGGTTACCCGGGCGGGCGGCGGCTTTACAACCGGGCGGACCTGCTTATTCCCGCCAATTCCGTCACCGTTGTTGGTGGCGAAAGTGGCAGCGGCAAATCCACTCTGATCAATTTGCTCTTACGCCTTTATGCACCCCAGGAAGGAGTCATCTCCATCGGCGGGATCGACATCCGGGGGATTTCACGCACTGAGCTTCGGAGAAAAATTGGGGTTGTCACCCAGAATCACTTTATCTTCCAGGAGACACTGAGAGCGAACCTTCTAATCGCTCAGCCGGACGCGAGTAACCGCCAGATCTTGCAGGCCCTTGAACGCGCCCAGTTAAAGGACTTTTTGGCGCGTTTGCCTCAGGGGATTGAAACAGTAATGGACCCGCGCGGCGTCGGGGCCAGCACCGGTGAGAGGCAGCGGATTTGCATTGCCAGGCTGCTATTGAGAGAATCGCCGATCATGATCCTGGATGAACCATGGTCAAACCTCGACGACCGGGCTCGCAAACTCCTGGCCGAGGTCATCAACGTTTGCAAAAATACGGCAACCATTTTGATTCTAACCCATGAGCGCCATCCGGCCCTCGCCGTTGATCGGCTCTACCATTTAGACTGGGCCCAAGGGATCTTAATCGACCAAAGATACACCCAAGTGCGCTCCCCCTCTTGAAATGGCAATGAGATTGCCGCATAATCTCGGAAAAGGAGGCTTTCATGAACTTGAGACGCACCGTAACCGGCCTGGCGCTCTGTTTGATGGCCCTGACCATGCTTATGGCCTGTGTGGAAACAGGACCGCCGCCGCCCCCTCCCATGGTGGAGACCCCGCCGCCCCCGCCGTCGTCTTCGACCTACTTTGTAAACGTTTCCAGCCTGGCCCTCCGGGAGGGCCCCACCACGGCGGCCCCGCAGATTTCCACGCTGCAGTTCAATGATGAAGTGGCGTTGCAGGAAACCAGCGACGGCTGGGGCCGGGTGGTGGACGTGCGCCGAAATATCGTCGGCTGGGCCTCCATGCGCTACCTCCAGCCGTATCCGGCTTCCGGGCCGCGCTCCGTCCCGCGACGCTCTACCCCCAAGCAGTCTAGCCCCACCCCCAAGGAGGAACCTCCCGCGCCTCAGCCCTCGGGACCCCCTCCCAAGGTTATGTAGGGTTACTCTCTCGATAGAGAGCGGGCAGAGAAGCTCGCGGGGGCTCCATAGCCCCAAACGCGAGTTCTAGAAGCTGGGCAGGACAGGAAGAGGTGAGAGAGGCCGCTGGCCTAAGGGACAGGGGGGTGCCGCGACACGCCCCTGTTTTTTATTCTCCGCGGGATGATCCGGGATCTCTGATCCGTATGCCTCCGCAAATTATCGTTTCCCAGGATTTGCCTTCGGCCTGTCGTAGCTCATAGATTTTAGGGATTGATGCTATCTTCTATGATCCGAGAGTTATCACGGCTCAAAAAACTTCCCATATCCAGACCATGAACTAAACGCTTCGCGTGGCGGGTAATTCGCCCGCTTGCTTTGATTTACCCTCGCCGACGACCGTAGTCCTTCTATAATCCACCTTTTCTCTCGTTTACCCCGGCAGTTACGTGTAGTTTTCTCCCTAAACCCCAACAAGGAGGAGACTATGGGAAAGCTACACGATCAGATGAAAGAGGATTTGCTTCTCAAGGCCTACAGCCCTCACACCCAGAGGGCCTATCTTGGCTGCGCACGCCATTTCGCCAGACACTATATGAGGTCCCCCCAAGAGATGGGGGAGCAGGAGGTGCGTGATTTTCTTCTGCATCTGCTCCGGGATCGGAATGCCTCTCCGGCAACCCAGGACATGTATGTCAGCGCCCTCAAGTTCCTCTATGTGGTTACCCTCAAACGCCCCGAGGTAGTAAAAGACCTCTCCCATCCCAAACGGCCGAAAACCCTCCCGGTCATTCTCAGCCCGGAAGTAGTGCTCCGAGTCTTTGCGGCCATCCGCTCGGTGAAGTACAAAGCCATCATTGCCGCGGCTTATGCGGCCGGACTCAGGATCTCAGAGGTGTGCTCCCTCTCAGTCTCCGATATCGACAGCCAGAGGATGCGCATTCATATCCGCTCGGGCAAGGGTAAGAAGGATCGCTACGTCATGTTGGGAGAGAGCCTCTTGGTTCTGCTGCGCCAGTATTACCAGGCCGTCCGGCCGCAAGGCGAGTATCTATTCCCGGGACAAAAACCCCAGAGTCATATCTCCACCACGGCAGTGAGCTCTGTCTTGCGCAAGGTCATCCGGGAGACCAGCTTGGCAAAGAAGGTCTCCATGCACACCTTCCGCCACTGCTTTGCCACCCATCTGATGGAGGCCGGCACTGACATCCGTATCCTGCAGGTCCTCCTGGGCCACAGCTCCATCCGCACCACCCTGCGTTACACCCACATCACCGATCGGCTGGTCCAGAAACTGGTGAGCCCCCTGGACATGATCTACCCCGCCCCGTAACGGGGGACGCATGACCAGACCAGCCCTGGAGGTGGCCCAGATCTTTTGCCACCATGGCCCGGACTACCGGAAAAACCAGCGTCTCAGCCCGGAGCAGCATAAGGCCATGCGGGATATCGAACGCTGCCGCACCGCCCGTTTGGGCGGACACGTGGACTCTTGCAGCCAGGGCTGCGGCTACCTGGCCATTTCCTACAATTCCTGCCGCAATCACCACTGTCCCAAGTGCCAGAGCCTCAAACAGGCCAACTGGTTGGCCGAGCGCCTGGAACGGCTCCTGCCCACCCACTACTTCCACCTGGTGGTTACCCTGCCCCACGAACTCA
>JAPLJC010000040.1 GCA_026388765.1 Deltaproteobacteria bacterium | reverse complement strand
TCATAACCTGCCTTTTCCAAAGCCAGGGCCAGAGTCTGCTTGGAAAAATAATACAGGTGCGCCGTTTGATAGTAAAATTGCCGGTAGGATGGTACCCGGTATACTCCCACCAGGGCGTCAGCCACATTGGGTACTTCGACTATCAGCTCTCCACCGGGTTTTAGCATTTTTTTCAGCTTACCGAGGACCTCTACCGGGTCCAGGATATGTTCGAGGACATGAAAAGATACCACCAAGTCGAAGGCTTCTTGACCAGACCCTGCTTGGGGAATTTTCTCCAGCATGTTAAGCCCCAGGGTTTGTTTGAGCCAACTGCGTGAAGCTGCATCAGGTTCAACGCCCATTACTTCCCTGACATAGGGACGAACCGCATAAAGAAAGGCGCCGGAACCGGAGCCCACTTCCAACAGCCTCGTTTCCGGCCTCAACCGCGGCAGCAGGCGTTGCACCCTGAGGTACGCCTCGTCAAGATCATTTCTATGGCGTTCTGCCACCGGCGGCTCCAGATATTCTTCCCGGTACCGGTTGGCATAATAAAGTTCCAACTCGTCTTGACTCGGTTGCGGAGATAAGAATACCAGTTCACAGGTATTGCAGCAACGGATCTCGGCTTCTTGAGCATGCCTGGCCCCAACTTGGATTAGAGATGATTCATTATTGCCGCAGAGTTTACATCTGTCGGTCATTTTACCCATGGGAGAAAACCTCTTGGGAAGTATTGTTAACCTGGCCGACCCCATTCAAATAACTGCTCCACAGGCCCATGGAAATATCAGCGTAGCAAGCCATGATGCACCGGCCGGAAAAGAACCTTCATTTTTAGCAAGACATCACCGATTAAATATACGCTAGTTAATATTATCAAATCACGATATAAAATAAATATATCGGTGACATTCTGTTCGATATTAATTAGATAATTTATAACAGTGCCAGACAGCAATAGTAATAATACCGGATAATTCTTGGTAGCCATATTTATAACAACTAATGTAGAGGTCACTATTAAAATAAGTATGGGCATTACTATTATAGAGCCATATCCAAAATCCACTTGGGTAAAACCAAAGATATTTTTACCATAATCAGCTTCCGGTAGGCTATATAATTTTACGTATAGATCATTTAAAGAAACAACCTCTTTCTGGGGCCAGAATATTCTTGGAATCGAATTCTTAAGACCTTGCCAAAAAATCCCGCCCAGTTGCAAAGGGACATTATCATAACGTTGGCCTCTAAATATTGAATAATTAAATTCCCATCCGCTCGGCCTCAGCTTCAGATTATTTAAGGTATAGCGAGGATCGAGTGCGGCGCTTATCGGATTCTTTACCGCAATTGGATTCGCTGAGTCAGGGAATTGCAGGACGTAACGGTATGCTTGAAAAATGTTACTGAATATCAATATCCCTAAAGACAACAACAACACTAGTTTTAAATATCTAAATTGAAATAACTCTCCTTCCTGACTTATAAATAATAATATTGTTCCAATAATAAGAGGATTTATTAAGGATCGCCTGCCATTAATAAGTGCCATTAAAAGCAAGACTATCAACGGAATAATCCAGAGTTTTTTAGCCAAATTCTCACTTGATATAATTTTAGCAACTAAGGCAATAAAAGTGCATAATATAATATCGTTACTTAAGACATTAATCGAGGTAAACCAATATGGCAACCCTTTTCCGGCA
Source organism: Deltaproteobacteria bacterium (assembly GCA_026388765.1). Taxonomy (GTDB): domain Bacteria; phylum Desulfobacterota; class Desulfobaccia; order Desulfobaccales; family 0-14-0-80-60-11; genus JAPLJC01. Next base: position 3,408 of record JAPLJC010000040.1, on the reverse strand, counting down.
CTTATTAAATTACCATGATCTATATGCGATATAATATTATATTTTTCATAACCATATATATGAATTATCAATAATATCGCCAATAATAAGAAAATTACATATGAATTAACATTTTTCCATTGCGCCAATAATGATTTTATCTCAACCTCTCGACGAAAATCTTCAGGCATAAACCTCCACAATATGAAGGTTATCGCTAAGATCATAATTATCTGACCAAAAACTATCACGACCGTCAGTGGTTCATATTTTGAGTAATCTTCAAGTAAAGCCTTCACAAAAGTATAAGCTCCGAAATATATTCCGGCAAAGAGGATATATAGATCAATTAAATCAAATTCTGACCACCTCTTTTGGCAGTATAACACTGTTAGGACCAGAAGTAAGCCTGATACTAATAGTATAGTTAAATTGGCAGCCATTAATTAATTATCCAATAAAGACAATAGCCTGGAATTAAACATCCACCTGAGTAAATTGTTTATTTTGTCAACATTCACCATTAACAATTGCAACCCATTTCTTTAATATGATAGCTTACCAAATTAATACCAACTAGGACCGCCACCGTTTATTTTACCGCATTCCCAAGCCCATTTCCACCAAAATAATGTTTCTCCACCAGCAGTATGGTGTTGTCACCCACTTGAATCAACTCCTCCGGTGAGATCACGGACAGCCAGAAGGCTCACACTCCTGATCGAACCGGGTTAATCGGTCATCCAGGCGGCCTGGGCTCAGGGACCCGCGTGGTCTCCTGAGCCACTGCGTTGGGGGCCAGACCAGGACCAGGGGCGCGACCAGAAATACTTCTTGGCAACCTAGGCCCGGATCTGCCTGCCCTGAGGCGGCTAAGCCCCACCGCCGCGGTTGGCAAAGTCGAACTTTTCTCCAATATATCAAGCAAAACCTTAAGATCAAGGCTTTTCGCGGCCCTGCCAGGCACCAAAGGGTCTGTCCCGCATCTTGGCAGTTAACCACCCCCATCCGGCCACCTGGACCAACAACCTTAAAAAATTCACCCTTCTCTTGATTGTGAATTTTCAGTAATTAGTATTACCGGATATTCGCTATTTTTTAAACTCCCGGAGGGTATCATGGCTGAAGATTTGCTGGAAAAAGGAGCTATCATGCAACGCGATAAGGCGACTTATGCCATCGCTCCCCATATTCCCGGCGGCCTCATCACCGATTTCAACCTCTTGCGCCGCATTGCCGACGTCGCCGAAAAGTATCGGGCCCAGGTCATCAAGATCACCTCGGCGGAGCGCTTTGCCCTGGTGGGGGTGCAGGCGGAAGACCTGGACCGGATCTGGCAGGAGTCGGGGTTAGTCCCCGGTGCCGCTATCGGTCTGTGCGTCCGTTCCATCAAAATCTGCCCCGGCACCACTTATTGCCGCCTGGGGGTGCAGGACGCCTTGGGGGTGGGGCTGAAGCTGGACGAAAAATATCACGGCCTGCCCCTACCCTACAAGTTCAAGATCGGGGTGGCCGGCTGTCTCAACAATTGCTCCGAGTCTTCCGTCAAGGATTTGGGGCTGGTGGGCGCGGCCAAGGGCTGGCGGGTGCTGGCCGGGGGCTTCGCCTCGGGGCTCAATCCCCGGCTGGCGGATGTCATCGCCACCAATCTGAGCGACGACGAGGCCCTGGCCCTGGCCGCCCGGGTCCTGGACTGGTTCAAACAGGCAGGTAAAAAGCGGCGCCTGGGCAAGATCATCGATGAAATCGGCCTGGCCCGCTTCAAAGAGGAACTGGGCCTGCCGGCGGAGTGATGGAGGTGGGCGGAAGCAAGTACCTGGTTTTTCTTATGGAAATGCTGTTTCTTTAAGCACTGGTAGGGGCGGGGGAACCCCGCCCCTACCTTGCCTGATGAGATCGATTATGGTAGCGTATAACGAAACCCTTATCGATGGAGCAAATCATGAAAGCCGTCACCGTTTCCTCCAAATTCCAGGTGGTGATTCCCCGCGAGGTGCGGGAAGCCATGGAGCTTCAGCCCGGCACCAAGGTGCAGGTCCTGCAGTACGAGAATCGCATCGAACTCATCCCCTTAAAGCAACCCAAGGCATTGCGAGGATTTATCAGGGGAATTGAGACGGAGGTGTTACGCGAAGAGGATCGGGTATGAATCTGGTCGATTCATGTGGCTGGTTGGAGTATTTTGCCGACGGCCCCAATGCCGATTTTTACGCGGCCGCCTTAGAGGAGCCCGATTCTCTCCTGGTTCCTACCATCTGCCTTCTGGAAGTATTCAAACGTGTTTTGCAGCAAAGGGGGGAAGATGCGGCCCTCCAGGCTGCCGCTGCCATGCACCAGGGCGTGCTGGTTCCCTTGGATGCCGGCCTGGCGCTAAGCGCCGCCAGGATTAGCAATGATCTCAAACTGCCTCTCGCCGCTAGCGTCATTTTGGCCACGGCCCGCACCCATCTCGGGGTTATCTGGACCCAGGATCCCCATTTTAAGGGCCTCGAGGGCGTTAAATACACCGAAAAAAGGGATTGATAGACTCTCAAGACAGTCAGACTCCTGGAAATCCGCTCCCAAAGTCGTTATCTTAAAAGGGTCTGAAATTCCAAGTTCTGCCCCTGCGGTCAGATTACCTCCTTGAGGAATTATCATGATTAGAATCACCTGCGCTTATCTGCTCCTGCTGGCCAGCCTGGCCCTCATCGCCGCCTGCGGCGAAAAGGTCCCGCCCCCCAAAGCAGGAGTGCGCCTCATCCCCATGGAAGACTTCTTTCGGAATCCGGAGAAGACCGACTTCAAGATTTCCCCGGACGGTCAATATCTGGCCTACCTCGCGCCCTGGGAGCGCCGTCTCAACGTCCAGGTCCAGAAGATCGGCGAGGACCGGAGCACCCGGGTCACCAACGCCACTCAACGCAATATCGCCGGTTACCTCTGGGCCAAAAATAACCGCCTGGTCTATCTTCAGGACCAGGCCGGCGATGAAAATTTTCAGGCCTTTGCGGTGGACGCCGACGGCGCCAACCCCAAAGACCTGACCCCCTTTCCCAAGGTCCGCGTCCAGATACTTGACGACCTGGAAGAGAGCCCGGATGAGATCCTGATCGCCATGAACCGGCGGGACCCAAAATTTTTCGATGCCTACCGGGTCAATGTTTATACCGGCGCCTTGAAAATGGTGGGCGAAAACCCGGGCAACATCACCGACTGGCTGACGGACAATAACGGCCGGCTCCGGGTGGCGGTGGCCACCGACGGCCTCACGGACACCCTGCTGTACCGCGGCGCCGAGGCCGAGGCCTTCCGCCCCGTGGCTCAAACCAATTTTAAAGACGCCCTGGCGCCCCTCTATTTCACCTTCGATAACCGTTTTCTCTATGTCGCCACCAACCTGGGCCGTGACAAGCAGGCCATTTACCGCTATGACCCGGAAAAGGGCGA
>JAPLJC010000045.1 GCA_026388765.1 Deltaproteobacteria bacterium | reverse complement strand
AGCTATACTCCTTTTCTACAAGCCATTTTCCTTACCGCCCCCCTCCGGGGCACAGACTGGCTGTTTCTGCTCATCTTCCCGCCGGTTCAGGTCCTGGCCGATGAAGCCCGCAAAGCCTGGGTGCGTTGGCGTGCCAAGGGGTTGGGGATGAAATAGATTAAATTGATTTCGGGGGAGGGCCAGGGTGGGGCTCCCTGCCCGGTGCCGGACCTTCCGCCAGAGGAGTATAAAAGGCTGAGCTAATGTCCAGAGGATGGGTTAACCGAGGTCACGAATTTCACAGGTTAGATCTAATCACGTTATCTGAATTCCAGTTTTCTACTATCACTAGAAACTTATCAAGTAGTGTCCATTTTGCCTATGGGGATCAGGTATTCACTTCTAGTTGCAAATTGTTGATTCATGTTCTAAGAAAGGTACAGCAAGGGACGATTAAATTTGAAAGGGACTGATTATGATAGGCTCAAGCATAGGCTTCCAAGGCTTTGATCAATCGATAAAATGGGTCGCTGTCGGAATCGAATCTATTGCACTTGGTATCATCGTCGTAGGTGCGATAACAACAACCATCGTCTTTCTCCTGCGCCTAATCAAAGAGGGAGCCCTTGAAGAGTCTTATAGGAAATTTCGCAGCGATTTCGGCAAGACCATTCTGTTGGGTTTGGAATTTCTTATTGCTTCCGATATTGTTGGCACTGTGGCGGTTGGCCCAACCTTTAAGGATCTAGGTGTGTTGGGTCTTTTGGTCGTGATCCGAACATTTCTGAGCTTTGCTCTTGAACTGGAGATCACCGGACGCTGGCCTTGGCAGAAAGCGACGGTTGAGAAAAAGTCCAGATAAAAAAATCAACGATGTGATTCTTCTGCTGCAAACCTGGTGGCAAAATCGGACGTACGGACTCCTGCGGCCTATCGTCCGAGCACAAGACTAAACTCGGCCACACCCAGGCCCAGAGTATTCAGGGGGCCATCGAAGAGGTGTTGCGGTGCGAGGGGCCTCGGGGGGAGTGAGCATCCCGCCCCATGAAGCGGCCATGCTGCCCGTCGGACCAACTGAGAGGGGACCAGGGGCGCCATGATCCAACTGGCCGTCATCGCCGATGATCTGACCGGAGCTGCCGACACGGCCATCCAGTTCAGGCGGATCAGTGCGCCCATTCTCCTGGTTTCCCATCGACACCTGTCAGCTCTCGGTCTGGAATACACCGGAGGGACACTGGCGGTCTATACCGACTCCCGCCATTTGTCCCCAGCCGAAGCCGCCGCTCGGGTGCGCCGGGCTGGGTTGTCCGTCAAGGAGCTGGCGCCGCGTGTGATCTACAAGAAAATCGATTCCTGCCTGCGGGGCAATATCGGCGCCGAGGTGGACGCGCTGATGGGCTTGCTGGGCTGTGAAGGCGCCTTCATCGCCCCTGCCTTTCCGGCTCAAGGACGTACCACCTTCCATGATATCCATTTCGTCCGGGGTGTGCCGTTGGCCGCGAGCGAAATAGCCCGCGATCCAGTCAGCCCGATAAGAGACTCCCGGCTTTCCAAGCTGATTGCCCTGCAGAGCCGATACCCCGTAGGGCGGATCGATGTGACGGAGTTCGACGGTGGGCTTGGGCGACTGCAGGAGGCCACAGACAATCTGTTGCGGCAGGGGCGCCGCGTGATTGTCTTCGATGCGACCAGTCAGCAGCAGCTTGACCTCATCGCCTGCCTGGCACGCGACCACTTCCCGAGGACCCTGCTCACCGGGTCGGCCGGGCTGGCCCTGGCGCTGGCTCAGTGCCTGCCTGCCCGGAAGGAGTCGCTGCCGCGGAGCGGTTACCTGGTGGGTCATCGAGTCCTCTTCGTCTGCGGGTCCGCTTCCGACGTGCTTGGAGAGCAGGTTGAAGCGCTGGTGAAACAGGCCGGCGTGCCGCGCCATGTCCTTACTCCCGGTCTGCCGGTCGACGGGCGTAACGAGTTGGCTGGCGAAGGCCCGGATTTATCCGCGGGAGCCGTGATCCTCCAGCTTGCTCCCGTCGTAGCCGAAGGTTCCAATGGTGCCAGGGTATCAACCGACCTGGCCTGCCGCGCCCTAGCGGTTGTGGCCGCCGAAGTGATCCGGCGTCACCGGCCGGATGCTCTTTTCCTCTGCGGCGGGGATACGGCCGCGCAGGTTCTTGACGCCGTCAGGGCCACCGGGGTTTGGCTGCAATCGGAAATCCTGCCGGGGTTGGTCCAGGGGAAAATAAAGGGCGGTGACTGCGACGGTCTAACGGTGGTGACCAAGGCCGGTGCGTTTGGCGAATGCGACACTCTAGTGCAACTGTATGCCAGCTTGACTGGGAAGGCGCTTGTCCATGAGTACTCCTCCTAAGAAGCCCCTCCTGGGAATCTCCATGGGAGACCCGGGCGGAATCGGTCCCGAAATCTGCGCCAAGGCTCTGAGCGATCCAGACATCTACCGAATCTGCCGCCCTCTGGTGGTCGGCGACGGCGAGGTAATGGCCGAGGCGATTCGGTTCTGTCGATTGCCGGTCTCGATCCACCTATGTGATCAACCGGAGGCGGGCCGGTACGTCTTCGGGACCATCGATGTGCTGGACCTAAAAAATCTGGCCGCGGGCCGCCTGCGGCACAAGCAGGTGACCGCGGAGCAGGGCAGGGCAGCCTTTGAATACGTGACCAAGGTGATCGAGCTGGCCATGGCTGGGCGGATCGATGCCACGGTTACCGCCCCAATCAACAAGGCAGCCATCAACGCCGCCGGGTATCACTATGCGGGGCACACTGAGATCTACGCGCAATTCACCGGCACCCGTGATTACACCATGATGCTTGCAGAGGGTGACTTCCGCGTGGCTCACGTCTCCACCCACGTCGCCCTGAGGCAGGCCTGCGATCTGGTCAGGAAGGCCCGGATTGGCAAGGTAATCGAGTTGGCCCACCGAACCCTGCTGCAACTGGGGATAGCGTCCCCGCGCCTTGCCGTTGCGGGTTTGAACCCGCACTGCGGCGAGGGTGGCTTATTTGGTACAGAGGACGACAAGGAAATCGCCCCTGCGGTGGTCGAAGCCAGAGCAGCCGGAATCGACGCCGAAGGCCCGCTGCCGGCCGATACGGTCTTCTCCAAGATGCTCGGTGGCAGGTACGACCTGGTGGTGGTGATGTACCACGATCAGGGCCACATCCCGACCAAGCTCCTGGGGTTTAAGTATGACGGCAAAACCGATACCTGGGGGAGCTTGGCCGGAGTCAACGTGACCCTGGGGCTGCCCATCGTCCGCACCTCGGTGGATCACGGCACGGCTTTTGATAAAGCGGGTGAAGGACGCGCCAACCCCCAGTCCATGATCGAGGCCATCCGCTTGGCAGCCCGACTGGCCGGTGGCGGCAGAGAGGATTTTTAAGCTGTGCCTATGAACAGTAACTGCGTAAGAAAGCCGGACTGAGATATAAGCCTCTCCGGCTAGTCGTTCTCATATCGGGGGATAACGTATGGACCTTCCGGGATGACGGCAATAGAGGTCCCGGAAGGCTCGACGATCCCCCGGATGAAGTCGAGCGGTGAGATGCCGCCATCCGGGCAGTAGATACCGGTCAGCGACCGGTCAACTTCTGACAGCCTATCCGAAAAAAGGTGGATTTTGCCAATCTCCATAGGCTTAAGCTGCATTTCGGTCTGCCATTCGTCGATAGAAGCCCTGGACTTATGCAGAACCGACTCCCGAAAGCCCCTGGCCCCAAGCTGCCTCAGCAGTCGTTGAGCAGTCACGTATTCTTTGGAGCCCATCCCTTCGGAACATTCAGAGAAGATAACGATATTGCCTCCGGGCTCGAGCATTGGCATGGCCCCAACCATGCCTTTGACCGTCTGGTAGTAAGTCTTGTCCAGGGGATAGCCGCCTCCACTGGTGATAACGGTCCGGTATTGGGTGTGCACCGGTATCTCGGCATAGCGGCGCATGTAAGCAACCGCCTCCAGATGGCTGGCCTCGATTTCTCCGAAGTTGACATAGGAGAGATGCCGCTGGTCATCTATGACCGCGTTCACGGCAAGCACCCGGCCAAGCCTGCGGACAACTTCTGTAAGCTCTTCGTGGAGCGGATTGCCCTCAAGAATGCAGTTGGCTGACCTGGGGTGTTCTAGAAAACCGGCATTATGAAAGGTTGTAATAGTGTCCTGGTGGGCGATCCCGGGAGCAACCACTTTCCTGCCGCCGGAGTAGCCCGCCATGAAATGCGGTTCAACCAGTCCCGTGGCAATCTTTACGTCTGCTTCGACGAAACGACGGTCGAGCTTGACAGGTGTGCCCCTCGACGTATTGCCAAGATAAGCGTGGTCCTGGTCATTTCGGGCGAAATGGTTCACTACGTTGACCGTCTCGAGCACCCAATCACTGCCGACCAGTTCGCGCAGTTCTTCACCCTCATTCGGTCTGTGTAAACCAGTTGCCACGAGCACGGTTATGGCGTTGGGTTCAATCCCCGCCTGGATAAGCTCCCTAATGAGCGGCGGCAGAATCACGGAATTCGGCACCGGCCGCGTGATATCGCAGATGAGAATGCAAGCGGTCCGGCGACCTGCAGCCTCCTCGGGCAGCGGACCGCAGGCGACAGGATCGGCCAGAGCTTTGAGAACAGCTCCGGCAGGATCAGCCAGAATGGGCATCGAGGGTTTTTCGATTACCGCTAGGTCCCAAGAGTCAGGAAAATCAATCAACAATCCGTCTCTGCCGTAATTCATCTTTACCCGCATGTACCAACCTCCGCGACTTTGGAACCAGACCAGCGGCCAACCTTGCCCTAGGTTACATTGTAAATCATTCCAAGGGACAAAGGAATCCCCTCTAGGCCTCGTTGACCAGCAAACAGATCACATCCATGACATTCGTGCGGGTCGGACCGGTTATCAGGAGATCTTCCAACTGGTTAAAAAAATTATAAGAGTCGTTGTTCAAAAGATACTCTTGGGGGTTGATTCCCTTCTGCAAGGCCTTTTGGCAGGTGTCGCCATCCGCAAACGCCCCGGCTGCATCCGTCGGTCCATCTGATCCGTCAGTTCCCGCACTGAGTATGGTAATCTGAGGCCATCCCTCGATGGTGAGCGCGGCCGCCAGGGCCAACTCCTGATTTCGCCCCCCCTTCCCACCGCCGCGTATGGTAACCGTGGTCTCACCTCCAGCCAGAATACAGGCTGGTTGGGAGACAGGATGACCCGAAGCCACGATCTCTTTGCCGACGGCGGCAAAAAAGTGGGCGATTTCCCTGGCCTCGCCCTGAATGAAGGACGAGAGAATCAGGGTGTTGTACCCGAGTTGTTCCGCTTTCTGCGCCGCAGCCAGCAGGGCTGAGCGGTTGTTGCCGACTATCAGGTTTTGAACCCTCTGGAACACAGGATCTCCAGCCTTTGGAGTCTCCTCGAGCAATCCTTGCGCGCCATCGCTGAGCAGCTTGAGCACAGAGGGAGGCAACTTTTCTGATAGCGCATATCGTTCAACAATCTGGAGACAATCGGCAAAAGTGCTCGAATCGGGAACTGTGGGACCGGAGGCGATCGCATCAAGGGCATCGCCGACCACGTCCGAAAGAAACAGCGACACGAGGGTGGCAGGATAGGCTATTTTAGCCAGCTGTCCACCTTTGCAGACAGACAAGTGCTTACGTATAGCATTGAGCTCGAAAATAGTTGCCCCGCAATCGAGGAGAAGCCGGGTCGTTTGCTGTTTTTCACTCAATTCGAGGGGAGCCCGGGGGGCAGGAGAAAGAGCGCTCCCCCCGCCCGAGAACGCACAGAGAACCAGGTCTTCTGCCGTGCACTCATTCAGGCGATCCAGAATGAATCGTGTAGCTTGCAGCCCCGATTTATCAGGTATGGGGTGCCCTGCTTCCATTACGCGGACTTTTTTCAACGGCATTCCATGATCATACTTGACAATAATCCAGCCCTCCGTGAGGCGGTCTCCAAGTATCTCCTCAAGGGCCTTTGCCATTGGCGCCGTTCCTTTGCCAAACCCGGTGACGATAATCCTCTTGAAGGAAGCGAGAGGGTATGAGTGCCCACCCACCTTCAGCTGATCTCCGGTCAATTGGACATTACGCCTGATCGCCTCTTCCGGATCCACGGCTTTTAGCCCAGCCATAAAAATTTCTTCGAGTCTTCTTTTCTTTGTGTCATCCATTGCATGCCCTTGAGAACGTCATCAACGAGAGTGCCGGCATTGGCAAAAAAACAGGTCGCAGCCTGCACTCGTTGGGGCGAAATAACCGCGGGGACCTCTCGGCCAACGAATCAGATTACATCCCCAGATAGGCCTTGCGCACCATGTCGCATTGCAACAGCTCGCTGCCAGAGCCCTCCATGACGATGCGGCCAGTCTGCAAGACGTAAGCCCGGTGGCAGACCTGCAAGGCCTCGAACACGTTCTGTTCGACCAGGAGCACGGTGACGCCCTCGGCCGCTATATGTTCCACGGTACGGAAGATCTCGGTGACCAGCTTGGGCATGACGCCCAAGGAGGGCTCGTCCAGCATGAGAAGATCGGGCCGGGACATGAGCCCTCGGGCAATCGCCACCTGCTGCTGCTCGCCGCCCGAAAGCGTTCCGGCACGCTGGTCGGCGCGCTCTTTGACCCAAGGGAACAATCGCTGGACTGTCTCAAGGCTTTCGGCAATCTGTTCCTTGGAGTTTACGGTGTAGGCTCCGAGCAGCAGGTTGTCCCGCACCGACAGGCGCGGAAAAAGCCGCCGCCCCTCGGGCACCAGGGAGATCTTCTTCCTGACGACCTCATAGGCAGGAAGGCCGGAGATTACCTGGTCGTTCAGGCGGATCTCCCCCTTCATCGGCTTTAGCAGGCCCATGATCGTCTTGAGCAGGGTAGTCTTGCCGGCCCCGTTCGAGCCGATCAGTGAAACAACCTCGCTGCGCTTGACTTCGAACGAGACATCCTGGATGGCCAAAAGTCCTTTGTAGCCCACGGACAAATTATGGACAGACAGCATCGTACCGATCTCCCAGGTAAGCTCGGATTACCTCGCGGTCTGCCACCACTTCTTTGGGTGAACCCTCTACGATCTTGCGGCCGGAGTTGAGCACTATCACCCAGTCGGAAAGCTCCATTACCGCCTCCATGACATGCTCCACCACGATTATGGTAATCCCCCTTTCCCGCACTTTGTGGATCAGCTCGATCATCCCCCTCAGTTCCACCGGCGTGAGCCCTGCCATGGACTCGTCCAGCATCAGCAACTCGGGCTCCATCGCCAGGGCCATGGACACTTCGAGCCGTTTCTTGTCGGAAACGCTCAGCGCCTGGGCGTTGTAGTTCCCCTTCGCCATCAGGCCCGTGAAGGCCAGCACCTCCTCGGCCTTGAGGCGCACGTCCCCCACGCGGACGTGCCGCAGGAAGCCGCCGGTCATGACGTTTTCCAGCACTGTCATGTCGCTGATCACCTGCGCGATCTGGAAGGTGCGCGCCACCCCCAGCTTACCGATCGTGTGCGGTTTCCGGTTGGTGATATCCAGGCCCTTGAAGAGCACCCGGCCCTTGTCCAGGCGGTAGAACCCCGTGATGCAATTGAACAGCGTACTCTTACCGGCGCCGTTGGGACCGATGATGCTTAAGATCTGTCCCCCGCTCACCTGGAAAGAGATATCCTCATTGGCCTGCAGCCCGCCAAAATATTTGCTGGCGCCCTGCACGTCCAGCAATAGCGAAGCGTTCATTTCTCCCTCCGCACCACCCCGGCGAGGGCCCCCCACACGCCATTGGGCCGATACATCGAGATGGCGGTGATCAGGACGCCGTAAATGATCATGTCAAACCCCGTGCCTTTGTAGCCCAGCCAGGCCCGGGAATACTCGGATAACGGGATCAGGATGGCCGCCCCGACCACCGGCCCAAGCACCGTGTTCGCCCCGCCCAACATAGCCACCAGCACGATTTGGACTGAAATCGCCAGGACCATCACACTCGCCGGGTCGATGTAGAGAATATACTGGGCATAGAAAGTCCCGGCCATCGAGGTGAGGAAGGCGCTGATCATGATGGCGTATAGACGGTAGCGCACTACGTTTACCCCTAGCACCTGTGCGACTTCATGACTCTCTTTGATCGCCCGGAAGTAGTAACCCATCTTGGAAGTGGACACCAGGCGGCAAACCGCCAGGGCGAACAGCACGAAGGCCAGTATGATGTAGCAGTAAGGCAGTTTGGAGGAATTGAACGTGAAGTTGGCCAGGGACTCTTGCCGCATGGGAATGGTAAGCCCCTCCGCCGCTCCCACCATTTCCCAGTTGTTGAAAAAAATCCGGACGATCTCTGCGAAGGCGATGCTGGCAATGGCGAAGTAATGGCCGCGCAGCTTGGAGCACGGGTAACCGATGGCCGCGGCCATGAGGGAGGAAAGAATCCCGCCTGCCACCAGACCGATCCACGGGCTTACATTGAAGGTCATTAGCAGAAAAGAGGAGGTGTAGGCCCCGATCCCGAAAAAGGCCGCCTGTCCGAACGAGAACATGCCCGCATAGCCGCCCATGATGTTCCACGCCACTCCGCACATGGCGAAGATCAAGGTGAGGATCACGACATGTTGGCCAAACGGTGGAATCAGCAGCGGCAGGATGATAAGCACCGCCAGCACTGCGCCGCCCACGATCAATTGTTTGCCGGTTATATTGCGCATCCCTAGCACCCCTCAGCCCCTGAGTCCTTGCGGCCTGATCCAGACCGTGATCAGGTACATGAGGAAGACGATTGCCACCTTGTAGGCCGGGTCAAAAAGATATCCGCCCACCGTCTGGACGACCCCCACAATGATACCGGCTATGAATGCCCCTTCGATGCTGCCGAACCCGCCCAGGGCCACGATGCAAAAGCAAATCAAACCGAAGGTCCCGCCTACGAAAGGATAAATGTAGTAATGGGTGGCGAGCAGCGCCCCGGCCACCCCCACCAAAGCAGACCCGATGCCGAAAGAAAGCGAGTTGATACGCTCGGTGTTGATGCCCATGATCAACGCGGCTTCACGGTCCATTTCCACTGCCAGGATGGCCTTGCCAGTGCGGGTATGGCGCAGAAACCAGAAGACCGCGCCGGAGGTAAGGATGCTGCCTACCGAGCTGATAACCTTGGGGACGCTGAGAATGATGCCGGAGAGGTGCCAGGTGCCGGAAAATATCGTATGCCCGATAAAGCGATAATTCGGGGTCCAGATAAAGGCGGCGAAGTTTGCCAGAAAGATGCTTACGCCAAAGGTCACAACCAGTTGCGCCAGAGGAGGCCCGGTCATCACCTTGCTGATGATGAAACGATAAATGAACATCCCCAGCAAGAACAGGGCCACCGCGTTGAGCGGTATCGAGAACAGTGGATCGACGCCCGCCAGCGTGTAGAGCCAGTAGGAGAGGAACATGCCGATCATTAGGAACTCGCCGTGCGCGAAGTTGAGCACGTTCATCACACCCCAGATCAGGGTAAGGCCGATGGCCAACAGCGAATAAACCAGGCCGATGAGCACGCCGTCGACCAGTTGCTGCGCTAATATTTGCATATGCAAACTCCGGAGCTGGTGTGAGGACAGAGCACACAGGATGGATGACAGAGGACACCGCGCTAAGTGCAGAGGATGAAGGACGGATTTTCATCCTTCCGTCCTCCATCATCCGCCATTCGCTTTACTTGCGGTCCTTCCAAGCTGGGAAAGGCCAGACTAATTCTCGGCTGGCGGCTTCCCAGGGCCAGACCGTATAATAGTGCTGGTCCTGGATCTGCACCAGCATGGCCTTGGCGTAGATGTTCTGATGGGTCGTGGGATCGAACTTTATTCCCTGCCATGGGTAGATCATCTGGTCGCCCGGGATGTCCGTCTGCTCGAGGGCCTTCACTATTGCTTCAGGGGCGGTGGACTTGGCCCGGCTGATCGCGTCGGCCAGCACGAAGGGCGCCGCGAAACTGCGGGCGGTGTTCTCACCCATCTCGATCTTATATTTCTCCTTGTAGAGATCGGCCACCTGTCCGACCAGCGGTTTTTTCTTGGCCAGGTCCAGAGCGAAGGTCGAGCGCACGAGGATAAAGTCGCCGTCGGCCTTGACCGAGGGCAGGTAGTCGGACTCGATGTAACCGGCCATGTTGAGGAAGCCTTTCGGCACCACGTTCATATCCTTGAAGGTCTTGGTAAAGAGGATGGCGTCGGTGATGTAGGCGGCGTGCATTATCACGTCCGGCTTGGCCGCCATGAGCTTGCCCACCTCGCTGGACACGTCGCTCGAATTCGCCGGGTAAGCTATGTCTGCCGTGACCTTGTAGCCGAACTCCTTGGCGTATTCCTTTTCCTGCTTGCCTACGTTGGCCCCGAACTCGGTGTTTTCGTAAACCAGGCCAATGGTCTCGACCTTCTGGCCCGTCTTCTTCTCCAGGTCTTTGAGGAACTCGAACTGGTTACGAGCCATGGTCCCATCATGGGGCGACACGCGGAAAAAGTATTTGAAGCCGCGTTCGGTCAAAGTGGGCGAGGAGGAGTCCGAACACACGTAGGGGATCTTCAACCGTTCGGCGGCCTGACTTGCGGTTTTGGTTACCGCGCTCTGGTAAGCGCCGATCAACGCCACACACTTCTCCTGGGTGATCAGACGTTCCGCCTCCGCCAAGCCGTTCTTGGGGTCGCCCTGCGTGTCTGCGTAAATGATTTGGAGCTTGGCGCCTCCCATGTCGGGGATCCCCTCCGTTTTAGCGAAGGGCAGGTTCAGGTCGTACTTGCCGTTGATGATCTGCACCGCCAGGTCGACGCCCCGTTTGCAGTCCATTCCCGTAGCGGCCAGGTTTCCGGTCAGGGGGTAAAGCGCGCCGATCTTGATTACCTTCTCCTGGGCTAGGCCCGGTCCGGCGCACAGCGCCAGGGCCATGGCAATAACTGCTGATACCATTAAAACCCGTCGCATCTTCATTTTCTTTCCTCCCGTTACGGGACCACGGCTCTTCAGCGCGGCCGCCAATGGATTGAAAGTTTGACACCACACAGCACCTGGAAACCCTCCTGGCGCCGATCACACACTTTGGGGTGCCAATGAAAACAAGGCTGTTATTCTCATTCAATCTTGATTTTTGGGTGAGCTGGCTAAACCAACCTACTAGATCAGGCGCCGTTTTTCCACATAAATTCCCACAGTTTTCTCCATTATTGTTGCATGAGGCTGTCTTTAAAGAAACATGTAAGACTTGAGCTTCTTGATGCCAGGTCTTTGTACAGAGAGGCCCCGATTATGAAACGCTTGCTTACTTACCGTTTCACCTCGATGTTTGCCCCCTTTTCATAGTATTGAATTAGCCCTCCATGGTCATTATCTCCTTTGCCATCGACCTTCAGCGCCTGCATGATTTCCATCACTGCAGCCGTAAGCGGCAAGGGGACCCCTAGTTCATGCGAGGTGTTCAGCACGTTCTGCAGATCCTTGATGTGAAGATTGATTCTGAATCCGGGATTGAACTTGCGATCCATGACCAAAGGTGCCTTGGCATCGAGGACCGCACTTCCAGCCAGCCCTCCGCGGATGGCCTGATAAACCATTTCCGGTTGGACTCCGGCTTTAGCCGCCAAAACAAGCGCCTCGGACATGGCAGCAATGTTCAGAGCGACAATGACCTGATTTGCCAGTTTAGTTACATTGCCGGCGCCGATTTCTCCGGTCAACACCACTGAGCCTGCCATCGCTTTCATGACCGGGAAGCATTTCTCAAAGACTTCTTTCTTCCCACCCACCATGACAGAAAGCGTCCCATCAATCGCTTTGGGCTCGCCACCGCTGACCGGTGCATCCAGCATCTCTATGCCTTTCTCATGCAGCTTAGCCGCTATTTCACGGCTTACCAGCGGTGCAATGGAGCTCATGTCGATGACTACGGCCCCCTTTTTGGCACCTTCAATCACTCCACCCTCTCCCAAGACCACTTCTTTTACCTGGGGCGAATCGGGCAACATGGTGATAATAATGTCCACCTGCTCTGCTAAGGCTTTAGGGCCTGCTGCGGCCTCTGCCCCAGCGGCAACCAGCTCATCCACCGCAGTCTTACTTCTGTTAAAAACTACCAGCTGATAGCCTGCCTTCAGAAGGTTTTTGCTCATGGGCTTGCCCATGACTCCAAGCCCGATGAAGCCGATTTTTGCCATCATGATTTCTCCTTCGTTCAATGGAAAGTTATAGCTGATAACCGTAACGCTTAACCCAAGCAAGCGACGTCATGGTGTCTGGCTCGGGCACATATTCCAGTCCGATAAACCCCCCGTAGCCCAGTCGGTCGATTTCTTCAAACAGGAATGGATAATTAATTTCGCCTGTTCCCGGCTGATGCCGACCGGGATTGTCGGCTATCTGGATATGCCCTATCATCTTCTGGTATTTGCGGAGGGTGGCGGTGAGTTCGCCTTCCTCTCGCTGAGCATGATACACGTCGTACTGGATAAAAACATTCGGCATATTTACTTCTTCGATCAATTGTGCCACCTGCTCCGTCCGGTTCAGGAAGAAACCGGGGATGTCAAAGTGATTGATGGCTTCTACCGTCAGCGTCAGCTTCGCACCCTGTAACGCTTCGGATACAAACCGAACGTTGGAGACGAGCGTATTCCGGTGTTCCTCGTCGCTATAGCCGGAAACTCTTTTGCCGGCAAGGCAGTTTAGTCGTGGCACGCCAAGCACCTGGGCATATGCCATCGCTTTGCTCACACCTGCCCTAAACTCCTCCACCCGATCGGGAGATGCGGCTAGGCCTCGCTCTCCCGCCCCCCAGTTACCGCAAGGGAGATTGAAAAGCACCTGCTTGAGCCCGTTGGTCGAAAGCTGCTCCTTTATTTGTTCCGCCGGGTAATCGTACGGAAACAGGCACTCTACTGCAGTGAACCCTGCCAAGCGAGCTGCTGCAAAGCGCTCCAGAAATGGTAGATTGCTAAAAAGCATCGTCAGATTCGCGGCAAATTTGGGCATTCATGCCTCCTTCTGAAATGTTCGTTCCTGCGCAGGCTCGCTTGCCGCAATCCACCAGCTACTGCTCACCAGCTCTTGGCGAATTGAGCGACCGATTCTGTAACTTCATGATCTGCGCTCGGTGCAAGACCACTTATTTCAACTGCCCCAATTATAAAGGTTATCCCGTTTTTTATCAGATTTCCCCCGATAACACGAGTTTCTGCAAAAATCAATTTCCCGCCAAATTTGCGCCTACGCGACCCTATGACCAGGCACCTCATTGCTGGCAGCCTAAAAACTCCATCCCAGACCCATACAGTATCTTGCCAGGAGCGAAAATTATTGGCGCAGAGGTAGAAGTCAAGGATATGATATGCATACGTAATAAGTTTTGGGTCGTAGCCATTTTATATTACAATTTAGCCTGGACATATTGAGATTATTTACCGAGGAACAGGTGCGCCTGAAGCATTTTAAATGGCATTCATGGTAGTTATCACTTATCGGAGGCTATTTTCCTCGGCGCTGAGGGTTTTTTGTCCCGTTCCCTGCAGGTGCCCGCAGGGTCATCCGCGAGTCTCCATTCCGGAGAAAGCACACCAAAGTGGGTGAAAAAGTCTCTAAGGCGATGAGGCGTTGTCCTGCACGCCGGCGCTCAAGAATCAGCACTATCTTACTAAGTCAGCGAGGCGAAAATGCGCAAACCGAAGGTTTTCATTACCCGGCTCATCCCCCGAGAGGGCATTGACCTGCTCAAAGAAACCTGTGAGGTCGAGATCAACCCCCAGGACAGGCCACTGCACCGGGAGGAATTGCTCGCCCAGGTGGCAGACAAAGATGGGGTGATCGGCATGTTGAGCGACCGGATCGACGCCGAGTTTTTCGACGCGGCCAAGGCACTCAGGGGATATGCCAACTTTGCCGTGGGCTTTGACAATATTGATGTCGCGGAAGCCACGAGGCGCAATATGCCCGTCTCCAATACTCCAGGGGTTCTGACCCAGGCGACGGCGGAACTGGCCTGGGCTCTACTCTTCGCGGTGGCCAGGCGGATAGTGGAGACGGACCGGATCATGCGTTCGGGAGCCTGGCCAGGCTTGGGCCCCCTCCAGTTCATCGGCGCCGACGTCTCCGGGAAGACCTTGGGGATCGTGGGGGGCGGACGCATCGGCACGGCCATGGCCCTGATGTCCAAAGGGTTCCAGATGCGGGTTCTCTATACCAACACCTCCGGTAAAGAAAACCAAACGTTGCAGGCAGAACTCAGGGCCAGGCTCGTTTCTCTGGACGAGTTGCTGGCGGAGTCGGATTTCATCAGCATCCATACTCCGCTCACCCCAGCCACCCGGCACCTGTTCAAAGCCGAGACCTTTGCCAGGATGAAACCTGCCGCTATTCTGATCAATACCGCCAGAGGACCCATTATCAAGGAGGATGACCTGGTGGCTGCCTTGGGCTCCCGGACTATCGCCGGCGCCGGCTTGGACGTATACGAGTTCGAGCCTCAAATGACCGCGGGGTTGGCTGACCTCAACAACGCCGTGGTGGTCCCTCATATCGGTTCAGCCACCAGCAGCAGTCGCGCCGGGATGTCCCTACTGGCAGCCAGGAACCTCCTGGCCATGCTGCAGGGCGAGAAGCCGGAGTCTTGCCTTAATCCTGAGATCTACGCTTAGAATATATGGTTCAGCTGACCAGCAGGCAAATCAAATCCATCACGTTGGTTCGGGTCGGCCCGGGCCGATGGTCCTGCATCGGTTCGGCCTGTTCTTTTTTCAGGCCATAGCACCCCTTAATATGCTATCCATATTGCTAGCCAGAAACAAAAAGGGGATAGCTCAAAATAGCTAACCCCTTGAATTCACTGGAGCCGGCACTCGGACTTGAACCGAGGACCTGCTGATTACGAATCAGCTGCTCTACCACTGAGCTATGCCGGCGGAAAGGCTTGTCGGCTTTGGTTATCGCAGGTTTGGGGTATTTTGGCAAGAGGTAAAAATTGTTCTAAATTAGGCAAAATTGCTCAGTTTGTAACGCAGGTAGGCGAACAAAACGCGGACAATTATTTGATCGCTATTAACCCTCGGTTCTCTTTGAAAAATCATAAATTATTATCATTTAAGAAAACCATTTAGATGCTGAAAAAGGATTGTTAGCTTTTAATGACCCCTGCTAAGTGGAAGGAAAACAACCTGTATTTCATTATTGAAATAAAAAGCAGCTGAAGAGGGGGGAATTCACCAGCAAAACCCTTTTGATGGGGGTATTGGGGGGATATCTGTGTTACGCAGGTTCATTTTGGCCCCGTCCAAAGAACGGGTGAGTGACTTTATCCCCGGCCGGAATGAGCCCGGTGTCTAAACCGGTGAGCCACACGTTTCTTTTGAACCGTTTGGGGCGATTGGCATCATATTCTCCTCTGGGGGCCGAGTCCATCCAGTTGTTATCATAGCAAAAACTATCAGTAAAAGCTGACCACTGCTACCTGCCCCCGCCGAACACCCGGGCAAAAATCGTATCGATATGGCGGAAATAGCGGTTTAAATCGAAAATCGCCTCAACCTCCGCCAAAGTCAGGTGCCCGGTGATTTCCGCATCCTCCTTAACCCGCTGGGCGAACTCTCCCCCCTCCTGCCAGACTCGCATGGCTGGGCGCTGCACCAGCCAGTAGGCCGCATCCCGGCTCAGGCCCTTGTCGATGAGGGCCAGCAGCAGGCTCTGGGAGAAGACCAGGCCGTGAGTCAGGTTGAGGTTTCTGCTCATATTTTCAGGGTAAACCTGGAGATTCTTCAGCAGGCGGGTCAGGCGGGTCAGCATGAAGTCCAGAAGCACCGTGGAATCCGGGGCGATGAGGCGCTCCACCGAGGAGTGGCTGATGTCTCGTTCGTGCCACAGGGGCACGTCTTCCAGGGCCGCCAGGGCATTGCCCCGCAGCACCCGGGCCAGGCCGCAGAGATTCTCGGACAGGACCGGGTTGCGCTTGTGGGGCATGGCCGAAGAGCCCTTCTGCCCGGCGGCGAAGGCCTCCTCCGCCTCCCGCACCTCGGTGCGCTGCAAATGGCGGATCTCCAAGGCCACCTTCTCGACGCTGGCCCCGATCAAAGCCAGGGTGAGGAAATATTCGGCGTGGCGGTCCCGCTGGATGACCTGGGTGGAGATGGCCGCGGGTGTAAGCCCCAGGCGGGCGCAAGTCTTGGCCTCCACCTCCGGGGGCAGGTGGGCGAAGGTGCCCACCGCGCCGGAGAGCTTGCCCACCGCGATGGTCTCCCGGGCGGCGGTGAGGCGCGCCCGCTGCCGCTGGAATTCGGCGTACCACAGGGCGAACTTCAGCCCGAGGGTGATGGGTTCGGCGTGCACCCCGTGGGTGCGGCCCACCATGGGCAGGTCTTTAAATTCATCGGCCCGCTCCTTGAGCACCGCCAGCAGCTCGTCCAAGTCAGCCAGCAATAGGTCGGCGGCTTCCTTCAAGCGCAGCCCCAGGGCGGTGTCCAGGACGTCCGAGGAGGTGAGGCCGAAATGGAAATAGCGGCCATCTTCGCCCAGGCAGGCGGCCACCTGGTCCACGAAGGCAGCCACGTCGTGGTGGGTCTTGGCTTCGATGGCCAGGATCTGCTCCACGTCGCAGGCGGCCTTGCCGGCGGCCCGGGCCGGAACTTCTTTGGGGATGATGCCACACTCTGCCATGGCCTCCATCGCCGCCAGTTCCACCTTGAGCCAGCTGGCGAATTTGTTCTCTTCGGTCCAGATGCGGGCCATTACCTCACGGCTGTAACGGGGGATCATCTTGCACCTCTATCAATTAATCTTTAATTTGGCCTGGGAGTAGCCAGGAATGTTTTCGCACCCGCTGATTATAAACGGAAGCTCCTGATAAGAGAAGCAGATTGACGGGACAATTTAGAATGGCTAACTTTCATTAAGCAAAATCAGCCTTCATTGAGGCCGACATGCCCGATTGGGGAGAAATCTTCGCGGCGCCGGCAATGCAGGGGTTGCAGCCCAACCCCGACTTTTTGGCCCTGCTGCCGGAGCTCTGGCGGAATGGGGTTCGCCGGGTTTTGGATGCCGGCTGCGGCGTGGGCCGCCAACTTTTGCCCCTGGCGCGGCATGGTTTTCAGGTGGTGGGGGTGGACCGGGAGGCCGCGGCTCTCCGGCTCCTGAAGGAGAATCTGGCGGCGGCCACCTTGCCGGCGGCGCTGCTGCTGGCTGACTTGCAGCGTCTGCCTTTGGCCCCCGGCCGTTTTGAGCTGGTGGTCAGCATCAATGTCATCAACCATGGCAACGCCGCCACCTTTCGGGATTACTGCCGGGAGTTGGACCGGGTCCTGAAGCCCGGCGGGCGCCTGTTTATCAATGTCTCACCGCGAGCCTTTGCCGCAAAGGTGAGGCTGCCCCAGACCCGGGAGCTGGAACCCGGCACCCTGGTGGACATCGCCACCCCGGACGGCGATCTGGTGCACCATTTTCCCACCCCCGAGGAGTTGCAGGCCCAATTCCCCGGCTATGAGGCGCGCCGACTGGAGACCATTCTGACGCCGATTCCCTTCATGGGCAACGTGGAGCTGCCCCAGCTCATTTTTTGGGGCAGGAAAGGCCAGGGGCCAGGGATTAGGGGCCAGGGGTTAGAAACAAAACTCGTCTGAGGCGACGAATATGCTCTCGACAAGTTATAGGTTGGGAGCTTGGGAACTGTGGTTCAGTCCCCCTTTTCTCAAGGGGGATTTAGGGAGGGGTATCAGGTGCTTATTAATCCTCTCGGCTCTCATTTAGAAAAATGGGGTTACTTTTTCTGGTTACCAAGCTCCAGCATGGGAACCCACTTTTAGGCAAAGCTCCTGCTTTGCAGGCTTGATTAAAAGATAATTTATCTAGTCAAGCGTATTCTCTTTTCTGGAATTTTCTTAGGTAAATGAGGGATGATGCAGAACACTAGCGGCTGGCTATCCCGGGACGGCTAAAGAATTGTAGCTGTTCCGCTTCGATCGCGGTTCTCCTGTGAAATAACCTGGAACTAAAGGGGGTTACCGGTCAAACGCCTCCGGTCCTCAGCGGTTCAGCAGCGGCGCAAATCTTCTAAAATTCGGTTGCGCTGAAACACGGGGACTGCCGACTGTCCCAGGTACACCAACAAAATGAGTTTAAAATGGCTTAAATAATTAAAATGGTTTTGTAGCCGCAGGCTTCAACCCGCGCCGCTGGTGCTAGATTTATGGTTATTATAACTAGTTATACTTAATTGTTGGTGTGCCTTACGGGCCATCACACTTAAGATGCTCATTCTAAAAAAGAGGATTAATGGCGCGCCAAACGTACCTTGCTGAACCAGCCGAATCTCCACTCCTGATAGAGCGCCGGGGCCGCCTCCTGGCCCTGGTCCTCAATCGCCCTCAGGTCCTCAACTGCCTGAATTTGGACCTGATCCGGCGGCTGCACCGGGCCCTGGACGAGGCCCAAAAGGATAACGAGGTCCGGCTGATTGTCCTGTCCGGGGCCGGAGAGCGGGGGTTCTGCGCCGGCGGCGACCTCAAAGAGCTGCTCTGGGCCGTGCGAGCTGGAGTCTATCAGCGGACGGACGAGTTTTTCCGGGAAGAGTACGCCCTGGACCTGCTGGTCCATCAGTTTCCCAAACCCGTGGTAGTGCTGGCCGCCGGCTTCACCATGGGGGGCGGCCTGGGACTGGCGGCGGGCGCAGACTTGGTGGTGGCCACCGAGCGCAGCCGCCTGGCCATGCCCGAGACCAGGATCGGCTTCTTCCCGGATGTGGGGGCCACGGGCTGGTTGTTTGCCAAATGTCCGCCGGGCTATGCCGAGTATCTGGCCCTTACCGGCTATGAGATGGTGGGCGGCGAAGGCGTGCGCCTGGGCCTGGCCAGCCACTTGGTCCGGTCGTCGCACCTGGCGGAGTTGACTGAAGGCCTGGTCAGGCTTTCAGAGGGCCTTTCGCCTGATAAGGGGAAGGCGGTAAGACAGTTGACGGAGCTGGTAGACTCCTACGCCGAGAAGGAGCTGCCTTCCCGGCCGGAGCTGGACGCCTGGGTGGCGGATCACTTTGCCGGAAGGCAGACTCTCGGGGAAATCGAGGCGTCTTTGCGTCAATGCAGCCGGCAGGAGAAATGGTGCGCCGAGGTCTTCCAGAGCCTCTCCGAGCGCTCGCCCACGGCCCTGGCCCTGACCCTGCAATTGCTGCGGGCCAATGAGGGGCGGCCGCTGCCGGAGGTCTTCCAGCGGGAGATCCGGGCGGGCCGCTTCATGATCCAGCAGCCGGATTACCTGGAGGGCATCCGGGCCCGCCTCATCGATAAGGACGATAAGCCCCGCTGGCAGCCGGGCAGTATTGAGGAACTGGCTGGCCTGGAAGTGGAGCTTTAAGCGCAATTTCTAGCAAAGAGTTTGGTGCGGAGAACGCTATATTTAACTCGTGGCCTCTTCCGGGCGCAGGCACTTCAAGCTGTAGTCTTCCTTCTTGAAGGCATCGAGGCAGCGTTCCAGGACGTTTTCCGAGGACAGGGCCAGGTCCAGTTGGCGGCAGAAGGCCATGAGCAGCCCCGCCATTTCCATGATTCCCTCGGTTTCCAGTTGGGAATACTTTACCAGCCGGCCCTGGACCAAATCGCCCTTGGCCTGGGCCTTGAAGCCCATCTCGTCCAGGATCTGCTTGAGCAAGCGGGCCCGGCGCTCCCGGCGCTGCACCGCGGCGGCGCCGCCCTTGAACTGGAAGCTGATGTAGTTGTCGTTGCGCTCCTCAGAGATGTAGGCGTCCACCAGGCCGAAATGATAGCCCAGGCGGGAGTTGAAATTGAGGTAAGAGTCGGTGACGATGGCGAAGCTCTTGCCCCCCAGGCCCCGCTCCCCTTTGTTCATGTCGTACATGGTGTTGGCAAAGACCGAGATGAAGCCTTTGAGGTCCGGGGCCACCTGCCCGGCCCAGCTCACCCCGGGATGATGGAAGCCCCGCAGCAGGGCCTTAAAGGGCCGGGAGACGATGTCCTCTTCGGTCACCGTCTCCTGGCCGCTGACCTTCAGGCCGCCGCCCAAATCCAGGATGAAGAGGTTCAAGGGCAGGTCGGTGGCCAGGCGGCTGATGCGGCTGGATTCCAAGGCCCGTTCCACGTCCGGGGTGAACATGGCGTCCATGGCCTTTTCGTGGCAAAAGCGGGTGAGGTCGTGCAGGGTTTGGCACTTATCCGCCCGGAAATCCGAGTTCTCCGGGTCGAGGAGGTTCAGGGGAGAGGTCAGCTTCAGGATGCGCCGCAGTTTCTGGAAGACGGAGGAATTACGCAGGTTCTCATCGGTTTCCGGCTGGCGGTCCAGGAGTTCGGTAACGATGCCGGGGTAGACCCGGGCGGCGTCGGCGTCCACCGTGACGATCTGGCCGGGGGTTAGCACCCGGGTGGCGCCGCCCACGTCCACCAGGGTGGGGATGCGGAACTCCCGGGCCAGGATGGTCATGTGGTCCGTGGGGCTGCCCACTTCGGTGATGATGGCGGCGATGCGGTCCATGGCCAGAACCAGACGGGCCGAAGGCTGCTTGGCCACCACCACCGCCCCGGGTGGGATCCCGGCTACGTCTTCATCGTGTAGGAAGAGGTGGACCCGCCCGGCCGCGGCGCCGCCCACCGCCCGGATGCCGAAGGTCAAGAGCGGCGGCACTGCCGGTTCCGCCGAGCGTTCCCGGGGGGCGGCGGCGAAGCTGGGGGTGCTCACCCGCAGGGGCCGGGACTGGAGGATGACGATATTGCCGGCTTCCCCCACGGTCCATTCGATGTCCTGGGGACCGCCGAAATGCTCCTCCAGAAGGAGGGCGATTTCCGTTAGGGTTCGGGCCTGGACGTCGGTGAGGGAGGGCGCGGCCGCCTGTTTCGCCGGCAGGGTCACTGGCGCCACGCCGCCGGCGGCTTGGCAGGCCAGGGCCACGGGCTTCTCCGTCACCCGCCGCTGTTTGATGGCATGGCCTTCCTTGCGGGATATCACGTAGAGATCCGGGGAGATGGTGCCGTCCACCGCGTACTTGCCCAAGCCCCAGACCGAGGTGATCAACACGGTTTCATTATGCGGGGCGTGGGGGTCCTGGGAAAACATCACGCCACTGGCCCGGGCCGGCACCATGGCCAGGACGCCCACCGCCATGGGAAGCTCATTGACGGAGAACTGCTGGTATTTCCAATAGAAAATAGCCCGGGAAGTGAATTTGCTGGCGATGATTTCCTTGTAGTGCTCCGGTAGTCCGGCGGCGTCGACGTTGAGTAGGGTGGCGAACTGGCCGGCAAAGGAGAACTCGGTGTCCTCCCCCACGGCGCTGGAGCGCACTGCCAGCCAGGGGGTCGGCAGATTTTGGGCCGCCCGGCGGAGGGCGTCCTCCAGGTCCGGGGGCACCGGCGCCCGGCGGATCAGGTCCTGGATCTCCTGGCTCACCGTTTCCAGGCTCTCCAGGTCGTGGATGGGGGCCTGGGACAGCCTGGCCTCCAATTCGCCGGTTAAGTTCGCCCCCTCGAGAAAGCGCTTGTAGGCCGAGGCGGTAATGGCAAACCCCTGGGGCACCGGCAGGCCGATGCGGTTGCCGATCTCCCCCAGGTTGGCCATCTTGCTGCCTACGGCCGGGGCCAGTTCCCGGTTCAGGGACGACAGGGACAAAATAAACGGGGTTTCCGGGATGATGGGGACCGCCGCCAGTTCCCGGCCAATCTCTTGGGCGAGGCCCTGACAAATGGCGGTCAGCTCCGCATAGCGTCCCTCGGTGAGCAGGTCGAGCTCGCCCACCATCCCCGAGACGCTGGTCACCAGGCGCTCCGCCTGGGTCTCGAGATAACCGGTGTCAAAGAGAAATTCCCCGGAGAGCTTTTCTTCCATGTCGGCCATGATTTCCAGGGCCTGGTTGTTTTCCGTCAACAGGCGGCGAAAATGGCCGAACTGCTCCTGCAGGCGAGAGGTCTCGTCCACTTCCTCTTTTAAAAAACGCCGCAGGAATTTGAACATAGTAGGCAGTAGCCAGTAGTCAGTTTATGTAAGGGGTTAGCCTAAAGGGCGTGCTGTGCACGCCGAATCTGGCGGCCACAGGCCGCTATAACTGCTTAATGCTTACTGTTTTTTCAATGCTGCTAATTCCCCCTGCATCCGCTTCCACTCCAGGGCCCGCCGGATGGTGATGAGGATGGTCTCCTTCCGGAAGGGCTTGGTGATGAAATCGTAGGCCCCTTTCTGGATGGCCTCCTCGGCGGTCTCAATGGTGCCGTAAGCGGTGATGATGATGATGGGCAGACCGGGCTCGAGCTTCTTAATAATATCGATGAGGTCCATGCCGTCCACCAGGGGCATCTTCAGGTCGCTGATCACCAGGTGGTAGTGGGCCTCCTGGAGCAGTTTGCTCACCTCCAGGGGATTGTTGGTGGTAGTCACCTCATAGCCGGTTTTATCCATCAGGATGGTCTTTAACAATCTGAGCATGTTGGGTTCGTCGTCCACGACTAAGATCCGTTCCGGCATATCATCCTCCTGAGGGTTGGGCCGTTTGCTGCGTTAAGGCCTTTTTAAAGCTCGTTTCACTTTACTTATATCATTCCAATAATGGTTAGGCGCCGTGCGCTGACTGCCTTTAACTGCTTTCTGTTTTCGGCTCACTGCTTACCGCCTCCTCGCCGGCGATGGGCAGATAAACGGTAAAGGTAGTCCCGTGTTTCTCGGGATATTCAGCCGCCGGGTAGGTGGTGAAGATGATGTTGCCGCCGAACTTGGTAATGATGCCGTAGCTCATGGATAGTCCCAGGCCAGTGCCTTCGCCGGTCTTCTTGGTGGTAAAGAAGGGATCGAAGATCTTGGGCTGGGCCTCCCGGGGGATGCCGTTGCCGGTGTCCCTGAACTCGATGGCCACCCGCTTGCCGTCGGGGGCCGGTTTGGTCACCACCTTCAGCACCCCGCCGCCCTTCATGGCGTCCCGGGCGTTGTTGATCAGGTTGATAAAGACCTGTTGCAGTTCCTGGGGATCGCCCGCCGCGGTGGGCAGGTCTGGGGCGAAATGGCTTTCCAGATGAATTTTCCTGGTCAGTAAGGTATTTTTCACCACCGCCAGGGTCTTTCCCAGGATCTGGTTGATATCGGTCCTGATTTCGGTGCGCTCCGGGACCCGGGCGAAGGTGAGGAGGTTCTCCACGATCTTCTTACAGCGCAGGCCCTCCTCCTCGATGACCTGCAAGGTCTCGTGGATATCGGGCTGCTCCTCGGTCTGTCCCAGCAGGTGTTCGGTAAACCCGAGGATCACGGTCATGGGGTTGTTGATTTCATGGGCCACTCCGGCAGCCAGGGTGCCGATGGAGGCCAGTTTCTCCATGTTGATCATCCGGTCTTCGATGGATTTGCGGCCGGTGATGTTCCGGGAAATGATCTCGTAGGCGAAGATCTGTCCCTGCTCATCCCTGATCCCCACGATGCTGGTAGAGAACCAGAACTCCTGGTCGCCGATGGCCACCTGGTGGCGCATGGACCTTACCTTCCCGGTCTCTTTCATCTCCCGCAGCCAGTCTAGGTGAAAGTCGGCGGATTTTTGGGTAAAAACGTCGTAAAAGGTGCGGCCGATGAAGTCTTCGGGGTTACCCTCCTGCTTGGCGCCCGCGGCGCCGGCCAAGGCCATGGAGAAGAGATTGGCGGCGAAACGGTTGATGGAGAGGATGCGGCCATGGTCGTCCACGGTATAGATGAGGTCGGCGGCATTCTCCACCAGGCCCTGGTAACGAGCTTCGGATTTCTGCAATTTCTCTTTCTGGCGACTAACCTCCTGCTCCAGGCTTTCGGTAAACTGCCGCTCATAGCGAAAGTTCAACATGACGATGGTGCCGGAGAGGACCACCAGGCCGATGATCACCTGCAAAAAGAACTGGCGCATGTAGAGGGAATGCACTACACCCTCCACTTCGCTGGCCGGGGCCACCACCGCCACCGACCAAACCGGCACCGGGTCGGAGCCTTGCACCAGCGCCGGGTCCCCCAAGTGCACCGGCGCATAGGCGATGAGCTTCTGGATTTCCCCGGCCTCCCCCAAAATGCCCCGATGCCACCCGGAGATGTAAGTGCCCCAGCCCTCCTTGCCGGCCAGCATCTTTTCCCGCTGGATTTCATTGATGGCATCGAAGGAAATGGCGGGCATCCGCGCCTTGCGCACGATGTAGGCGTTTTTACCGATGAAGTCCCGCTCCGGGTGGCTCATAAAGATGCCCTGGTTGTCCATGATCCAGGCATAGCCGGTCTTGCCGCTCTTGATCTGCTGGGTGAACTTGCTGGCCAACTGCTGGCTGTCGATATAAAAGACCAGGGCCCCGGCGTAGGCCCCCGAGGGCCGGGGATGGCTCTCGTCCACGGAGACCTCATAAGTGGGCACCGCCATCACCGTGATGAGACGACCGACGAAATTGGGGACCTGGGTGGACACCGGGCTCACATAAACCCGGCTCTTATTTTCCGGGTTGGCGGCCCATTCCAGGTAGGGAGCATCCTTGAAGGAGCCAGTGGTGATGTGGTCCAGACCTCGGCCGTCCATCAGGTAGGCCCGTTGGCCGGCGGCATCGACCCGCAGGATTTCCACCAGGCCTTCTTCCCGGACACTGGCCAGGGTGGCCCGCATGCGGTTGGCCCAGGTGAGGGGTTCCAGGTACTGAATGGAAGGGGAGAAGTTGAGGGTGCTTAACTCCCGTTTCAGGAAGTTGATGTCCTGCTCTAAGAGGCTGGCAGTGTGCCGGGCCAGCACCAGTTGCTGCTGGTTAAAGTCTTCCTTGACGATCTCCCGCATCTGGTTGGCGCTCTTGATTCCCAGGTAGATGCTGGTGCCCAGCAGGGTGAGGTTCACCACCAGCATCAAGGCCAGGGCGTGCCGGGAGATCATGAAAGGGAAGCGCCACATCAGGCCGTCATCCTTAGGCTCTTTGAAGAGAAATGATCATTGCCGTCGCCTGCCATTAAAACACAAACGCCGTTAGTAATCCAGTCAGGCCCACCTTACCGGTGCCGTTAAGTCGCTATTTCCCCTTTCATGTTAGCCAATCCGGGGTACCCGGTCAAGCAAACTCCCGAAGAGGAGACTGGGAGAAGAAGGTCTGTTGAAGAAGCAAAGGTCTGCCCGGTTCCTGGCAAGTCCTGATGACTTGCGGTCAAGAGAACATTCTTGTTCACAAATGAACCCTGCTTACTGGTGCGCTCCTGGGAGAAAAAGGCGGCTCCCCGCCAAGAGAGCCGCCCGCCAAAGGGGATTATAGCGAGCCAACCGAGTTAATCAGATTTAACCACCAACACTGAACAGGGGGAGTAGGTCACCACCTTGGAGGCGGTGCTCCCCAGGAAGGACGAGGTTTTACCGGCCAGGCCACGGCTGCCGATGACGATGAGATCGGCCTTTTGGTCTTTGGCAGCCTTGACGATTTCCTCTGCGGGCGAGGCGCCGGTTGCCAGGAGGGTGTCGACCTTGAGGGTCGAGTCCTTTGCCAACGCCGCCTGTTTGGACTGGACCAGGGCCGCCTGCGCCTGCGCCTTCATCTTATCGGCAATGTACCGGCCTTCTTCCAGTTCCGGCAGTTCGATGCCCACCGACATCAGGATCAGAGCGGAGAATGGCTGGGCCTTGGCCAGGTCACAGGCGGATTCCACCGCCTTCAGGGAGTACTCCGAGCCATCCACGGGTACCAGAATCTTCATGGCTTCACCTCTTTCACGGCATAACCTGCCTTCTCAGCCTGCTCCTTCTTAAAGCCTTGATACAACTTGATCATGATGACCGCACACATACCCAGGGCGGCGCACATGACCATCCATTGCGAGGCGGTATTTAATTGGAACTGTTTCAGGGATACCGAGATGCCGGCCAGGATGACCATGATGGCGAAGAGCAGCCGGATGCCGTAACCTCGGATATATTTGACCGCGGTGACGCCGACCTGGGCCCCGATGGCGGCGCCGACGAGCATCAGAATGGCGGCGATGATCTCCACCCGGGCCTTGATCCCGTAAGTGAAGCAGCCGTAGGCCCCGGAGAAGAGGACCGAGAACAGGTCGGTGCCCACCGCAATGGCCGTGGGGCAGCCGATCAGGTAAATCAAGGCGGGCATGCGGATAAAGCCGCCGCCGACGCCCAGGAGACCGGAGAGATAACCCGTAAAGAGAAATACCCCGCTCACGGTCCAAAGGGAAATGGTGATCCCCGAGGCCGGGAAGTGGATCATGGGCGGCAGGTTCCAGGACTTCTTGGCCGGCGGGGCCAGTCCCGCTCTGGCCGCCGCCGCCACTTTGGCAGCCTGGGCCGCGGCCCGCTTATCTTTGGTCATGTAGTCGTAGAGCATATAAATGCCCAGACCGAAAAGCATGAACATGTATATATAACGCACCACCGGGCCGGCTATGCCCAACTTGGTCAGGTACATGACGTTCCGGGCGCCGATTTCCACCCCGATGACCGAGCCCACGATTGAGATCAGCCCCAGCTTCATGTCCACGTTGCCCATCTTGCGATGTTTGGCGGTGGCCACGATGGATTTGCCGAAGATATGGGCCAGGTCGGTGCCGATGGCATAGGCCATGGGAAAACCGAAGGCATTGAGGGCCGGGGTCACCACCCAGGCGCCGCCGACTCCGAAGAAGCCTCCCAGGACGCCCACGGAAAAGCCGATGGCGACCAGGATGAGGGCGTTGAATTGCATGCCGGCGATGGGCAGGTAAATATCAAACATGGTGTAGTTCTCCTATCCCGTATTATTCGTGGTGCTCCATCTTGTGAGTTTCCATGCCGATCATCTTGAGGATGACGTCGGTGACCAGGGCAATGGTGAAACCCAAAAGGCCCATCAGCACCGTGACGATGGTGGCGTAAACCCAGAGGTTGTCGTTGTACCAATGGGCGAAGAAATAATTGATGCTGCCCAGATTGGCCAGGTCAACCTTTTTCCCCAATTCTTCGGGGACCTCGAGGCCCTCGCTGGCCCAGAGCAGGGCGGGCAGGGCCAGCAGCACTAAGTTAAGGATGATTGCCGAAAACTTTTTCAATGCATTCACCTCCCTCCGGAATGTCACATTTCAGCAACCCGGGAAGCTCGTGTCCAGGGTTAAGTTCTACCTTATCTTGGCAATGCCCGTGCCAAGCCTGGGGCAAAATTTCCGAAAGAATAACTATCTGGAAATTGGTTATAATTCGACCGCTATGGGAACTTTTGCCCTCCTCTGAAAAGATTTCCCTGTCAGGAATTTTTACAATTTGTAAAAGTAAGACCGCGCCATTTTTATCGAAAAATAATGTCTTTTCCATGGGAGATTGCAGCGGACTGGGGGCAAGCTGGCAAAAAATTCCCTACCGGGTGAAAAAATGTTATCTATCCGGGGCAAGTCGAGGTAAATTTTGAGTGGGGAATTTTATGGGCTGGCTTGACCTCTTCCGGCGAAAAAAGAAAACGGCTGCTCCGGCCTCTACTCTGAAAGAAATCTGGCGCGGCTTTCAGCAGGTCCTGGCCCTCAATAACGAGGTCCTGGCCTTGATGGGGGACCTGGAAGATAAGCTGTCGGCTCAAGAGGGCCTGGACCTCAACTACTGGGCCTCCCAAATCGACCTCTTAGACCGTCGCTTTGTCAATCTGGTCTCGGGCCTGCAAAGCATGTCCGGGAGGCGCTGGACGGAACTGGAGGTCTCCCGGGTCCGCATCCGAGAAGCCGTCCAGCAGCGGCTGCGAGAGGAGACCTGTGTTTACGGCCCCATGTTGGTGCGCCTGGAAATGGCCGATCCCGAGCTGCTCATAGCCTTGGGGGGCAAGGCCGGCAACCTGGCCCGGGTCAAGAACCAGTTGGGTTTGCCGGTGCCGGACGGAGTGGTGGCCACCCTGGTGGCTTACCGGGTCTTCCTGGCGCAGGAGATGCCGGGTCAGGAGGGCACCCTGCTGGCCCGGATCAAGGCGCGGCTGGCCGCACTTGACCTGTCCGACCCGGTGGCGGTGGCGGTGGCCTCCCAGGACATCAGGACCATGGTCCTGGCCCAGCCCATCCCCGAGGCGTTGCAGCAAGGGTTGCTGGAGGAATCCCGGCGGCTGGCCGCAGCTGACCCGGAAGCCTGGCTGACGGTGCGCAGCAGCGGTGGCCGGGAGGATTTGGGCGCCACCTTTGCCGGGCAGTACGAAAGCTTCCTGGGAGTGACCCCGGCAGAGGTGCCCCAGCGCTGGCGCCAGGTGGTGGCCAGCCAGTTCGGGGAGCGGGCCATGATTTACTTCAAGCTCCAGGGCCTCCTACCCGAGGAAGCGGCCATGGGGGTGCTGGTCCAGCGCCTCATCGAAGCTCGAGCCGCCGGGGTCATGTTTACCACCGACCCCGAAGGCTGCGACCCGGACCGGCTGCTGGTGAGCGCCACCTTGGGCCTGGCCGCCGACCTGGTGAGCGGCTTGGTGAGCGCCGATGAATTCATCGTCTCCAAGAAAACCGGGCGCTTGCTGCATGCCAGTCTGGGCCGCAAGGAATACTGCCTCGCCGTGCGGGACGGCCGCCTGACCCGGCTGCCGTTGCCCCCGGAACTGGCGGCGGCCCCGGCCTTGCAGGAGGGCGATCTGGAGCAACTGGCCGCCATGGCTCGCCTCCTGGAAGGCTACTACCGTCGTCCCCAGGGGGTGGAATGGGCCCAGGACCGGGACGGACGCCTCTATGTCATCCAGTCCCGGCACCTGCAAATCCGCGAGGCCGAATCATGTCGGCCTCGGGCCGAAGAACCCGTGGCCGGCGGCGAGTTGCTGCTGGAGGAAGGACACACCGGGGCCCCCGGGGTGGCGGCCGGGCCGGTATTTTATTGGTCCGAAGACGGCAACCAAGCCCAGGTGCCCCAGGGAGCGGTCCTGGTGGCCCCTCGCGCCACGCCGCAACTGGCTCCGGTGCTGCCCCGGGTGGCGGCCATCGTCACCACGGTGGGTTCGGCCACGGGGCATCTGGCCCTGGTGGCTCGGGAATACGGGATTCCGGCCCTGATGGACGCCCCGCGGGCCAGGTCTTTGCCCGCAGGCGAGGTGGTGACCGTGGACGCCGACCAAGGCCGGGTGTATCGGGGCCGGATGGAGGAGTTGCTGCGCCGGCAAGTCCACCGCGCCCTCAAGGTGCCCCCGCCGGTCCTGGAGAAGCTGCGGGCGGTGCTGGACCTCATCACTCCCTTAACCCTGGTGGACCGCCGCAGCCCTAATTTTCGCCCTGAGAACTGCCGCACCTACAACGATATCACCCGGTTTGCCCATGAAAAGGCCATCCAGGTGATGTTTGGCCTGATGGACGAGGTGGCCCAGGGCCGGGTGCCGGCCCT
>JAPLJC010000028.1 GCA_026388765.1 Deltaproteobacteria bacterium | reverse complement strand
ATGGTGCGGTGCCGGATGTCGGAGTTCCGATAAAGTTGGCGACTGGGGGGTTTACCGGAGAAGGTGCAAATTTCTGGATTCGGTTATTTTCAGTGTCAGAGACGTAGACATAACCCGAAGAATCAACTGTGACACCATATGGATAGTCGAACTGCCCGTCCCATGATCCCACAGATCCCCATGTCGCCAAAAACATTCCGGTAGAACTAAATTTCTGAACCCGGTGGTTATAACGGTCCGTAACATAAACATTGCCTGTTGAATCTACGGCAATACCGTTTGACTGGTTGAATTGTCCATTCAGGATCCCTTTCGAACCCCAGCCAAGAATGTACTGTCCATCAGGAGTAAACTTTGAAACACGGTTGTTCTGTGGATCGGTGACATATATGTTCCCACTACTATCGATAGCCACCCCTTCAGGACCTAAAAACTGCCCATCCCCAGTTCCTTCTGTCCCCCACTTCGTCACAAACTGATACGTCTCAGCTGCCTGCACACCGTAAACGAGCACCAGCAACAGGAAGATGCACAGAAGAATCTTCACTGAATTCTTAACGATCAATGTACTCTGCATGAATCACACACTCCGTTAGATTTGACATTAACGCACAAGCTCTTAAAACATTGGGATGGCTTTTTACAAGGACAAATGTCTGTCCAACGCACCATCGGGCAACCGGAGACCCCCCTTTGAATGAAATTGCCACCCCCACTCCGACCTTACGGATCAGACTGTTCGGCCCTCTTCTTCTTCCCACTGCGGGATACTGCCTCTTCCAGCACCGCAACGATCGTCTCCATGATTTTTATCCGGGCAAAGTATTTGTCATTGGATTCGACAATGGTCCACGGCACAGCCGGTGTACTGGTCTTTTTTATCATCTCATCTGTTGCAATACTGTAGATATCCCACTTTTTACGGTTTCTCCAGTCTTCATCGGTGATCTTGTATTTTTTTAAGAGATCGTCTTCCCGTTCATTAAACCGCTTGAGTTGGGTATCCTGATCGATCTGGAGCCAGAACTTGATAAGAACCCCGCCGGATCTCACAAGGTAATCCTCAAGGGAATTGATCTCGTTAAAGGCACGCTGCCATTCCTCTTCTGTGCAGAATCCTTCCACACGTTCGACGAGCACCCTGCCATACCAGGTGCGATCAAAGATGGTAATATCCCCGGCCTTTGGCAGGTTGCGGATAAAGCGCCAGAGATAGTGATGGCTCTTCTCATCAGGAGTGGGGGCGGCTATGGGTTCAACCACACTGCAACGGGGGTTCAGCGCCCGGTCAATCCGGATAATTGCCCCACCCTTGCCTGCTGCATCGCAGCCTTCAAACAGGATTGTGACAGGTATTTTCTTTGTATGGAGGGTGTACTGGAGTTCATGCAACCGTTGTTCGCAGGCTAAAAGGCGTGGAGCATATTCCTCTTCCGAAAGCGATTTGTTGAGATCGATCGTCTGGAGGATGGATGAGCTTGCGTTCTGCACCTTTGTGGCGGTGGGGGATTTTTTTGCGGGTTTTTTTGTCGCCAACCGGGCTCTGATCTCCAAAGCCCCCTCCATCCGGCTGATGATCGTTTCATAAACTTTTACAATCGCATAACGCCGGTCATTGCCTTCTACTACCGTCCATGGGGCATTTGTAATGCTTGTTTCAGATATTAACATCTCAATCTTAGGCAGCATTGCGTCATAATCCCGCATTCTCCGTGGTGCCCTGCTGTCATTTTCAGAGTACTCCTTATGCAGATCCTGAAATTTTTTCAGCCGCTTCTTCTGCTCTTTTTTACTGACATGTAAAAAAAACTTGATGATGACAGCACCATCGTTTACGAGTTGTCCTTCCAGAGTGATGATATCTGATATTGCCTGGGAAGATAGCGGGGCTTTTTTACTGTCATCGGAATATTTCAGCAGGGTATCGGTGTACCAGCTCCGGTCAAAGATTGCGATCTGGCCTTGTAAGGGCGTGTTTAACCAGAATCTCCAGAGCATCGGGTGTGCACGTTCTATCTCGTCGGGTTGCTGTGTTGAGTGGACCCGGTAGCCACGGGGATCGAGGGCGTACGTGAGCCGGTTGATGGTGTTGGATATCCCGGAGAATCGCCAGCCTTCAAAAACAAGAATTACAGGAATTTTTTTGTCCCGGAACTCCCGCTGGAGCACCCCGAGACGTTCGCGGAGACCATCGATCACGGAATCATATTCGGTTCTTTCAAGAGTTTTATCCAGATCGAATTTGTCAAACATAGTATTTTTAAAATCGTTACCGGGATTATTTATAGGCATCTTAAAAATGTGAGCCACAGATCGTTGTCATTCTCCGGATATACCCGGCAAGAGCCGGTAAGAGAACGACAGGGATTGAGAGGAACAAAAGTCACTGCATCCTCGTTACTTTCGGGAGACCTGAAAATCAATCCGGGACAATATCTCTGGGATCTGCCGGATGGTGTCGCGGTCTTTTTCTTTTTCTGGTTCGGACAGATTCTCGTAAGGCACAAGCGAGGGATGGATCTTCTGTGCATCATCGCGTTTCTCACCGTAACGCCACCCGCCTTCCAGCTTCTCACTCATCCAGCGTTCGTGCTCAAGGGAGGAAAGCCGCTCAGTCTCATCCGGGGTAAACTGGAATTCAAGGGGGGCGTCCCAGTCGGTAACAGGTCCAATTTCACAACCCACAAGCGATA
>JAPLJC010000092.1 GCA_026388765.1 Deltaproteobacteria bacterium | reverse complement strand
ATAGGTGTCATAGGCCCACCGGTATTCGTCGATGTGCTGGAAGGTAAAGGGAATGTCGCATACTTCAAAGAACTTCTCCCAACCGATGCGCTCGACCCACTCACCGACGCGCTCCCACTTGTTGGCGCCTTCGGCGTACTTAGTGATGATCTTGCGGATAGCCTGGACCACTTCCGGCCAGCGCGGCGGGTTGTTGGGCAGATAGGGCACTGCCAGCTTGGAGAACATGGGCGGAGTCTTGGAGTTGGAAACCTTGCCGCCCACCAGCAGGGCCACGCCGCCTTTGACGGAATCGAACACCGGCAGGGCCGGGCACATGGTGTAGCAGTTGCCGCAGTACATGCAGCGCTCTTCGTTGATCACGACGCTCTTAATGGTCTTGTCCGGATGCGGCCGGATGGCGCCGGTGGGGCAAGCGGCGATGGTGGTGGGAATTTCGCACAGATGGCGCAGTCTCTCGTGGTTCACTTTGGGCGGGGTGCGATGGATGCCCAGAATGGCGATGTCGGAGCAGTGCACCGCGCCGCACATATTGAGGCAGCAGGCCAGGGCGATCCTAACCTGGGCCGGCAGCTTGTGGCTGCCGAAGTATTCGAACAGGTCGTCCATCACTGACTTGACGATGCCCGAGGCGTCGATGGCCGGGGTGTGGCAATGCACCCAACCCTGGGTGTGGACGATGTTGCTCACCGAGTGGCCGGTGGCGCCGATGGGCACGCCGAGCTTTTTGCAGGCATCTTTCACGCCGGCGATCTTGCTCTGGTCGGTGAGCAGGAATTCGACGTTGTTCCGGCTGGTGAAGCGCAGGTAGCCGCCGCAGAATTTGTCGGCAACGTCGCACAGGTCTTTGACGAAGTCAGTGGATACCAGACGGGGAGAGCCGCCCCGAATGGAATAGACTTTGGCCCCGGACTCGGACACATGCACCAGCACCCCGGGCTCCAGGATCTCATGATATTTCCACTTGCCGTAATTCTCTTTGATGACGGGCGGCAAGAATTTGTCATACTTTGGCGGTCCAATATCAGTTATACGTTCAGCCATTTTACCTTTTCCTCCTATGGTATTTCGGCATTAGGCGAAGTGACCTAATGGAGATTGCTTACAGCTTGATGTATTTGCGGCCCGCAGCCTCGGCCTCGAAGTCCTCTCCATGCCAGAAGAAGAAGGGGTTGGCCCGGGGGGTCCGGATGGTCTGTGCGGGCGGTTTCAGGCCCACGGATTGGAAGAAATTCCGCATGCCCAGGCGCAGCATCAACTCGCCGACGCGCTCCCGGTTCTTGCCGTTTTCCGCCCACCACTCATGGATGTTACCCACCAGCTCCATGAATTCGGTAAAGGGGGCTTCCATTGGCATGAAAGGCACGATAACCCAGCTCATCTGGGCGCCTTCCAGGATGGGAGCGTGGGAGCCCTGAAGCAGGGTGGCGCCGGTCTCGGTGCCGATCCGCAGGGCCTGGGGCATGAGGCTGATGCAGTGCATGCAATGGTTGCAGTTCTTGTTGTCGATGGCCAGCTTCTTGCCGTCAAACTTCATGCAGCCAGTGGGGCAGAGGTCGGTGACATCGGCCTTGACATCCAATTTGGCGTAAGGGGTGCCACCAGCCCGGGGCTTCAATTCGCCTCCGGCATAGGCCGCCACTGCCGCCTGGTCGATACGGATGTCGTCCTTCCAGACGCCGATGACGCTCATATCGGCGCGGGCTACCGCGGCTACGCAGTCGTTGGGGCAGCCGGAGCATTTGATCTTGTACTTATAGGGAAAGGACGGGCGGTGCATATCGAACTGGAAGTTCTGGGTGGCCTGGTAGCACAGGTCCATGGTGTCGTAGCAGGCGTATTCGCAGCGGGCCTTGCCCACGCAGCAGCTCGGGGTCCGCATGGCGGAACCGGAGCCACCCAGGTCCCAACCTTTGGCGGTCAGGGCCGCAAAGCAGGGTTCCAGCTGATCGGTGGTGGTGCCGAGAAAGACCATGTCGCCGGTGGAGCCGTGCACGTTCAGCACGCCGGAGCCATGCTTGTCCCAGATGGCGCACAGGTCCCGCAGGGCCTGGGTGGTGTAGAACCAGCCGGAGGGCTGGTTGACCCGGACAGTGTGGAAATGTTCGACGCCGGGGAAATCGTCCGGCAGGTCGGAGTAACGGCCGATGATGCCGGAGCCGTAACCCAGGACGCCCACGATACCGCCGTGCTTCCAGTGGGTGATCTTGTCCTTATAGGAACGATCCAACTGCCGCAACAAATCCTTAGCCGAAGCCTTTTTGGCGGCTGCCCGCTTCAGGTCCTTGACAAAGCTGGGCCAAGGTCCGCTTTCAAGTTGATCAATTAATGGGGTATCGGACATGCAACTTTCCTCCCTCTTAAAATGGTCCCCAAAGGGCTTATCCTTTTTTTCACAAAATCATTCCTATCTCATAACATCGGAAGCCATTTGTCAACTAAAAAATTGGTAGCCTAAATTTCGTTGATGATCTGGACCGGACCCAATTCCCTCAGGGCCTCGGCACACTGGGCCGCCGGACCCATCACCAGGGTGACGAGGGCGTCGGGGCGGAGATGCTCCTGGGCCACTTGGGCTGCGGTCTTCAGGGTCACGCTGCGAATTTTATCACAATAACCCCGGAGGTAATCCCGGCCCAGGTCGTAAAGGTCGATGGAGAGCACCTGGCGGCTGATACCACGGGAGGTCTCCAGGCCCAGGGGGAAATGGCCCACGTAATAGCTCTGGGCCTCGGTCAATTCCTGGGAAGTGACAGCATTCTCCCGTACCTCTTGGATAACTGCCTTGATCTCCTTAACCACCGCCGCGGTGTTGACCGCCGGGGTGAAGGTGGAGGTGATGAAGGGGCCCGGGGCCCGGCGAAAAGAGAAGCTGCTGCGGATGCCGTAGGTGAAGCCCAAGTCCGAGCGGATGCGGGTCATGAGTCGGGAGGAAAAACCGCCTTCCCCCAGGATGTAGTTCACCAGTTTTAGGGGGAAGTAATCCGGATGCGCCCGGGGCAGACCCAGGTGGCCCACCCGGATCTCGCTCTGGGTCAGATCGGGCCGGTCTAACAGATAGATACCGGGAGGGCTGGTTTGGTCCGGCGCCGTGGTGTAGGCCGGGCTGGCCGGGCCGCCGCCGCTCCAGCTGCCGAAGAGGCGACCGACTTCTTGGGCCACCGCGGCGAAATCCATCATGCCCACCACCACCAGGGTGGAGGTCGCGGGGATGATCTCCCGCTGGTAAAAATTTTGCAGATTCGCCAGTCTGAGGGCGTCCAGAGTCTGGAGGTCGCCTTGCACCGCGTGGCCGTAAGGCGCCTCCCCGAAAAAGAGGCGCAGGTAGCGCAGGCTCGCCATCTCCCTCGGGTCCTCCAACTGGTGGGTCAACTCCGCCCGGCGGCGCTCCCGGATGAGCTGGAACTCCGCTTCGGGGAAGGATGGCGTCTGGACGACCTCCGCCAGGGTGGCCAGGTGTTCCCCAAAGTCCTCCGCCAGGCCTTCCAGGGAGATGAGGGTGGCGTC
Source organism: Deltaproteobacteria bacterium (assembly GCA_026388765.1). Lineage (GTDB taxonomy): Bacteria > Desulfobacterota > Desulfobaccia > Desulfobaccales > 0-14-0-80-60-11 > JAPLJC01. The sequence goes on along the minus strand of JAPLJC010000092.1, from coordinate 12,594 downwards.
ATAGCCGGAGCGGCCCGACAGACTGGCCCCCCGGGCCTCGATGTCCTGAGCCAGTTGCAACTGGCTGCGGGAGGCGGTGCCCAGGGTGACGAGTTCCGCGGCCCAATCAGCTACCCCGGGTTTGCCGGGGGGGTCGGTCTCGGAGCCCCGCTTGGCCATGAAGGTGAGACTCAGCCAGGGAGCCCGGGCGAATTCCACCCCCAGGAGCTGCATGCCATTGGGGAGGGTGGTTTGGTGGATTTCGGGGATGTAGTCAGCCATATCGTTTCCTTTTAGTGAGCAGTGAGGGACCAGGGGTTAGGGGTCAGGAGTCAAGAGTGAGGCTAAGGTTATGCTGGTCCCTGGCCCCTATTCCCTATCTTTTCACGCCAGCGGCCCCAGCGCGGCGCTTTCCTCTCCCGAGACGGGCTGCAGGGTCACCACGGTGCGGTTGTCTTCCCGGAGATAGGTCTGGGCCACCCGCAGGATGTCGGCCGCGGTGACCGCCTCGAAGGAGGCGAGAATCTGGTTGGCCTTGGAGGCGTCGCCGGTTTTCAGGTGAAAGAGGCCCGCCAGCAGACCCCGGAAGAAGTTGCGGGACAGGCTGTTCACCGCCTGAGAGCGCAGCAATTTTTTGGCCCGGGCCAGCTCGAGGGGCGCCACCCCATCTTGTCGCAGGCGCTCCAGGGCGGCCCACAATTCGCTTTCCAACTCCGTCAAGGGTTGGCCCGGCGCGGCCACCGCGGCCACCACCAGGAGGTCCGGGTCCTGGGCCGAGAAGGGCAGGGGGGCCATCTCCACTTCCAGGGCCGCGGCCTTGCCCGGCCGGATGAACTCCTGGTAGAAGCGGGAGGCCTTGCCGCCGGAGAGGATGATGGCAAGCAGGTTCAAAGGATAGAGGTCCGGGTGGTCCAGGCCCACCACGTGGTAGCCCGCCAGCAGAGCCTCCACCTGGGAGACCTTCTTGACCACAGCCCGGCGCTCGCCCCGTTGGGGCGGCTCGGTAAAGGGGTGCCTAGGTGCGACGCCGGGGTTGGGGATCGCCCCGAAGTACCGGTCCACCAGGTCCCGGGCCCGGTCCGGATTGACCTCGCCGGCGATGACCACCGTCATGTTGCCTGGGTGGTAATGATTACGGTAGTAACTGCGGCAGTCCTCCAGGGTGAAGTGGCGCAAATCCTGGTCCCAACCGATCACCGGCCACTGGTAGGGATGCTGGGTGTAAGCGGTGGCGAAGAGCTGCTCCTCCACCTGACCCAGGGGGCTGTCCACGCTCCTGAGCTTACGTTCGCTGATCACCACCTGCAACTCCGGAGAGAAGGTCTCCTCATCCAGCTTCAGGTTCACCAGGCGGTCGGCTTCCAGCTGCAGCCCCAACTCCAGGTGCTCGGCGGGCAGGTTTTCGAAATAAGAGGTGTGGTCCTTGGTGGTGAAGGCGTTGATCTCGCCGCCTTTGGCCTGGAGGATGCGGGAGAACTCCTCGGGTCCCAGGGTTTGGGTGCCGCGGAACATCAAGTGCTCGAAGAGGTGGGAGATGCCGGTGAGGCCCGGCAGTTCATGGCGGGAGCCCACCTTGTAATGGATCTGCAAGGAGACGACGGGCAGGCTGGCCTCGGGCAAGACCAGTAGGGTAAGGCCGTTGTCCAGCCGGTATGGCACCATGTGGATCTCCGGCTGCCAGGCCGCCGGGTCGAATTTCGGGGACGGGGTCATGTAAATCCTCCTGCCGTTTAAAATCTCATCTCGTTCCCAAGTTTAACTTGGGAACGAGAAGGAAAATGACGTCTTTTCTTGTAGGGGCGGGGTTTCCCCGCCCTTGGTTTCACTGAGGGCCTAACTGGGGCGGGGTGACCCCGCCCCTGCAATTCTTGAATTTATGGTAAGTTGCGGTTTGGCGGATAGCCACTCCAGTGCCGCAGCAGCTTTTCATCCACTTCTACCTTTAAAGGGGTGGTTTGGGCAATGGGAATCTTTTGAGGGGCCTCCCCTTGCAGGACCCGGCGGGCCAGGGCTGCGGCTTCCTCGCCCAATTTGTGATAATTCAGGGCCACCCACAGCAGCGCCCCCTGGTGCGAACCTTCGGGATAGCCGCTCACCACCATGACCTTCTGCAGTTGGCCCCATTCCAGCAGGAGCGGGGCATAGCGGGCGGCGCTGGCCGCTGGCGGCAGATAGAGCACCTTCGCCCCCCGGGCCAGCAAGCGCTCCAGCCCCAGGCGGTCGGAGGCGGCTGCGGAACTGGTCTCGGTCAGGGGAATGATCCCCAACCGCGGAGCCTGACGGGTAAATTCGTGGGCTAACTCGGCCGCCACCCCATCGGCGGGATCATACAGCAAACCCCAGGGGGCCTTTCCAAGGAGGCCGGAGCCTTGCTGCAAGGCGGCCTCCAAGGGTGGCGGCGAGGCCAGGCCGGTGACGTTCTCCTGGTGGTCCTCCGGCTGCTCCGGGTCGTGGGCCACGGTGAAATATGGATTGGCCACCAGGGCGAAGACCACCGGGGTGTTCTTCTCCAGCGGCGCCACCACCATCAGGGCCGGGGTGCCCAGAACCACCATTAGCCGGGGTTTGAGCTGCCGCAGCCGACGCAGTTCGGTCTGAAGTTCCCGGCCGAATTCTGGGACACACACCACTTCCAGGGAGCCGTCTGTCAGGTGTTCTTTAAAGCCGGCGATGGCCTCCCGCATCCGGGGCGAATCCGGGGAGCAGAAGACGACGATGGGGCTAGGTGCGGGGCCAGGCCCGCAGCCACCGGCGCTCAGGAGCGCCAGGGTGAGGAAGAAAAGCAGTTTTCGGTTTTCGGTTTTCGGTTTTCTGTGGTTGATCAACTGAATCGGAATGATTGACATTATAAAAGTTCGAAAGAAAGAGGTGCGTTGGATGCAATGCGCCTTAGATTGCCCTCTTGAAAAAGGCAACAAAAAAAGGCGAACCGGCTAATTGCGGAGTTAGGTTTTTAAAAACCGAAAACCGAAAACCGAAAACAGAAAACCGTCTTTTAATGGATCAGATTGCCCAGGCGGTCCCAGCGCATCCGGAAATCCTGACTGTCCCAGGAGAAGTGGAAGACGAGACCCTTCAGCCCCCCCAGGAAGGCGGGGAGGAAGGATTCTCCCCGCGGCCCTTCCCAGGAAAAATAGATGATCATGGCCTTGCCCTTGAGGTTGTCCATGGGCACAAAACCCCAGAAGCGGCTGTCATAGCTGCGGTCCCGGTTATCCCCCATGCAAAAATAGGAGTTGGGCGGGACCACCACCGGGCCGAAGTTGTCCCGGGCGGACTCGATGGGACTCCTGGGAGTAGGAATTACCAAGGAGTCTTCGTAATGGGCCTGGGGAGTCTCGTAAAGCTTGCCGTTGATATAAAGCTTTTTATTGGTGATCTGGATCTTGTCCCCGGGCAGACCGATAACCCGCTTGATGTAGTCCTTGCTGGGGTCCTGGGGGAAGATAAAGACCACCACATCGCCCCGCTCGGGTTGACTGATGGGAATCACCACTTTGTTGGTAAAAGGGTTGCGAATGCCGTAGCTGAGTTTATTCACCAACAGGTAGTCGCCGATCAGCAGGGTTTTTTCCATGGACCCCGAGGGGATGGAAAAGGCCTGAATCAAAAAGAACTTGATAATCAAGGCCAGGATAAAGGCAATGACCAGGGACTCGCCGTACTCGCGGAATAAGGATTTCTTGCGGCGGTCCCTGGGATCGGATTCTTTAAGTTTGAGTGTGGATGACTTCATGTGCCTCGAATTTTAGCTCAGGACCAGCAGGTCCAGGCTCGATGGCCGGATTAGTCCATGGGCGTGAATTGATCCTGGGTAGCGCCGCATATGGGGCAGACCCACTCTGCCGGGAGTTTTTCAAAGGCGGTGCCGGGAGGGACGCCATTGTCCGGATCTCCCTGGGCGGGATCGTAGATATAACCACAGATCTGACACTGATATTTTTTCATGACAGGCTCCTTTCTCAGGGGTTGTCGCCCCGGTTAAGCTTCCGGATCAGATCCGGGCCGGTGGCAAAAGAATCCAGGTGATGCGCCGCCTTGAGCCGGGGGTTACGGTAGGCCACCAGGTCTACTCCGGCATTGGCGGCAAAGGCTTCGTCAACTTCGGAATCCCCGATATAGATGGCCTCCTGCGACTCGAGACCGAAGTAGTCCAGAATCCGCTCAAAGGATTCCGGATGCGGTTTGGGGCGGGAGACGTCCTGGGCCGACACCACCAGGTCGAAGTCCTCCGCCAAGCCGTGATAGCTGAGCACCGCCCCGGTGGTGGTGGTGCGGTTGGTGGCCAGGGCGGTGAAGTAGGTAGGGCGCAAATAGCCCAGGAAGTCCCGTAGATGCGGTTCTTCCAGCATCATCGGAATGAAGGGCTGGTAATCCAAGGTGCGGTAGAAGGCGAAAACCGCGTCCAGAGGGCCATAGCCCGTGAAGATATATTCCAGTGAGGCAAAGACGGTATGGCTGTGGACATAATCCTCGGCCTCGGGGCCTAACCGGGGTTGGTCGAAGTGGGCCAGGATGGCGTTATAAAAGGCGATGTTGGCCTGCCGGGAGTCAAACAAGACCCCATCGCAATCAAAGGCTACCAGCTTGATCAAACTGTGTGTCCCGGAAAGGTGGAATAATGCTAGCCGCCCACGCCCTTTTGGACTGGCGGGAGCAGTAAGTTTTAATGATTAAATATTAACAATAATTCGAAATACTATGATTGTCAATAGCCGGCCGGGAGGCGGCCCTGCTTCAGAGAATCTGAAGGTCGGCGCAAAGTGGTATGACCTTTTCCCTTGCTTTTCTGCCGGGTTTTTCCCAGAATTCAGGCATGTCAACTTCTTTCGAAACCGCGCGCCTTACTGCCCTGAGAAACCTTCTGGCCGACCGGGAGGTGGACGGCCTGTTAGTCTCCGGCCCTTCGAGTCGCCGCTATCTCAGCGGTTTCACCGCCGCTGATCCCGACTGCGGCATGCTTCTCATCACCCAGACCGCGGCGGTGCTCCTCACCGATTTCCGCTACCAGCTTTGGGCCCAGCAGGAAGCCGCAGCCTTTCAGGTCATGATTTATCAGGTGAGTCTGGGGGAAATCCTGGTGGAGCTGCTCAAGGAGTTCCAGGTGCAGCGCCTGGGCTTCGAAGCGGCTCATCTGACCTACCGGCAATATCAACGCCTGACTGAAACCACGGCCTCAGCGGGACTCCAGGTGGAGTGGCGGCCTCTGGAAGGGGTGGTGGAAGAGCTACGGGAGGTGAAGGGGCCGGAGGAGTTGGCGGCCATGCGCCGGGCCCTGGAACTGAGCGAGGCCGTCCTGCGCCAGGTTTCCCGGGACCTGGCTCCGGGGAAGACCGAACGCCAGGTGGCCTGGGAGATCGAAAGGGGCTTGCGGGAAGGGGGTGCCGAGTCCCTGGCCTTTCCCCCCATCGTGGCCGCTGGCGAAAACAGCGCCCGGCCGCACCACCAACCGGGGGACCATGTCCTGATTTTGGGCGAGCCCATCCTCATCGACATGGGCGCCAGGCTGGACGGCTACTGTGCCGACATTACCCGCACCTATATTTTGGGCCCGCCGGATGAACAGTTTAAAAAGATTTACACTCTGGTGCGCCGGGCCCAGGCCCACGCCGAGGCGGAACTTAAAGCCGGCCTGGACAGTCTGGCCGGGGACGCCCTGGCCCGGGAGGTCATCGCCGCGGCGGGCTACGGCGAGGCCTTCGGCCATTCCCTGGGCCACGGGGTGGGCCTGGCGGTGCATGAAAACCCGGCCTTGAGCTCCAATCAGGAGCGCCGCGCCACCCTCAAAGCCGGCAGCGTGGTGACGGTGGAGCCGGGCATCTACCTGGCCGGCTGGGGCGGGGTGCGCCTGGAGGATATGGTGCTCCTAAAACCGGATGGCGTCGAAGTATTAAACCGCTATCTGGATTTTTATGAGTGGGATTAGCGGCAGGGCGAAAAGGGGAAGAGGGGAAAAGGGGAAGAGGGGAAAAGGAAGAGTCCCGTATAGTTCTGGTGGGGCGGGCCTCCGTGCCCGCCGACCACGCTGCCGGGCCAGCCACTTGCCGGGTTAACATGAAATTCATATCGTTAATAAAACCATAAGTCAAAGTATTGCATCTAGATAGAAGGACATCCTATGAATGCGAATGATCAACAGCACCGTCCCATTTTACAGAGCATTGCCCATCAGGCCATGCTTGATCGAGGTTTGCTCCCTGATTTTTCTGCCGAAGCACTCGCCGAACTTGGACGGCTTCAGGTACCTACAGCCACAGAAAGCAAGACAGTTCGTGACCTGAGTAACCTTCTGTGGGCTTCTATTGACAATGATGACTCGCGCGATCTGGATCAGCTTACCGTTGCCGAGGCAGGGCCTGGAGACAATATCAAGATTCTGGTTGCCATAGCTGACGTGGACTCGGTCGTTAAAAATGGCTCAGCGATTGACGAACACGCGCACCATAACACCACCTCGGTTTATACCGCGGCCGAGATCTTCCCAATGCTTCCTGAAAAACTTTCTACCGACCTCACCTCCCTGAATTTCCACGAGGATCGCCCTGCCATTGTCGTCGAAATGGTGGTTGGTGCAGACGGATCCATTCAGGACTCCAATATCTACCGGGCGTGGGTACGTAGTCAGGCGAAACTTGCCTATAACAGCGTGGCAGCGTGGTTAGAAAAGAAAGGAGTTACCCTTGAAACGATTGTTGCCGTGACTGGGCTGGCTGAGAATCTGCGCCTGCAGGACCGGGTAGCGCAAAGTCTAAAGAATTTCCGGGAGATCCACGGAGCCCTTCGTCTCGAAACCATTGAAGCCAAACCAGTATTCGATGGCGATCAGATCCGTGCTCTTGCAATAGAAGAAAAGAACCGTGCCAAGGAGATTATTGAGGATTTCATGATCGCGGCTAACGGTGTGGTCGCCCGGTATCTTGCGTCCAGGAAATTCCCATCAATCTGCCGCGTTGTGCGCACGCCAAAACGATGGGACCGGATTGTCGCAATTGCCGGGGAACGCAACTTCAGGCTTCCGAATATCCCGGATTCAAAAGCGCTGGAGGAGTTTCTGGTCAAGGAAAAAGCCGCTGATCCGTTGCGATTCCCCGACCTATCTCTCGCGGTGATCAAGCTTTTGGGCTCTGGCGAATATATTGCTGAACTTCCTGAAGAGAATGGACCAGGCCACTTTGGTCTTGCAGTCAAGGACTATGTTCACTCCACCGCTCCCAATCGCCGCTACCCCGACCTGGTTACCCAACGCTTGTTGAAAGCGGCTTTAGCAGGTGAGCCTGTGCCATATAGCAAGGCTGCACTGGATGTTCTGGCTCCTCATTGCACTGAAGCAGAAGATGCCGCGAAGAAAGTTGAACGCCAGGTCGGCAAATCCGCCGCGGCGCTTCTGCTTGAATCGAGAATCGGAGAGCAGTTTGATTCGATTGTCACTGGCGCAGCCGCGAAAGGTACCTGGGTCCGGCTTCTCACTATACCTGTGGAAGGAAAACTGGTCGGCGGATTCGAGGGCGTCGATGTCGGCGATCGTCTTCGCGTGCAATTAACATCTGTAGATGTTCAGCGGGGATTTATTGATTTTAGGAAAATTAATTCATCAGGGCATGATTGAAGGATCGCACTCCTTTTTGCTGCGGGCTGAAATACCAAGGTTGTTGGGGTTGTCAAAGCTCCCCCGGAGATTGTTTGCAGGAACTCCATGGTGATCGGCAACCTGCGTGAGAATCTGGGAGAATGGATTTAGAATAAGTTTTATCTTCCCTTGAAGAGGACCTACCAAGAGTAGCGGCTCACTTGCCATTATTAGCCGCCGTCAAAATATCGGCATTGATTTTGATAGTTGTTAGCTATCGGCGGGCACGGAGGCCCGCCTCACCAGGTTTCTCCCTCTTCCCCTTTTAACCTTTTCCCCCTTTCCCCTTAGCCTTTGTGCGCCTGGACGTCGCAGACCATCACCACCAGGTCGCTGTTCTTGCCCTCGGGGTCCTTGACCAGGTCTTCGAACACCGCCTTGGTGGCAAAGCCGGCATGTTTAAAGACCTTGAGGGCCGACTGGGCCTGCAGGTGGATCTCCGCAATCAGCTTCTCCAGGCCGAATTCCCCGGCCAGTTCCACGAGTTCGTTGATCAGCAGGGTGCCCAGGCCACGGCCCTGGAAGTCTTTGGCGACCACCACCCGGACGTTGCCCAGGTGGCGCTTCCAGCCCACCTTGCGCATGTGCAGGGTGGCGTCGCCGACGATGCGGCCGTCCACTTCGGCCAGGAGGGGAAAGACCTTCTGATAGTCGATGTTGCTCACCCAGTGGTCGATGACCGTTTGGTCCCGGACATCACTGCGCAGGAACAGTTTGTCTTTCTCATCCAGGCGCCGGAAAAAATCCAGCAGCCGGTCCCGGTCTTCCTGCACCATGGGGCGCAGAGTCACCCGGGTGCCGTCCTTTAACACTCCCACTTTCTGGTAAGGCGCCATCTTTACCCCCTTCTTAAAAGCAGCGGTCAGCAGTCAGCTATCAGCGATCAGCCAAGAAACAAAAGTCTGAATTTCAATTTATCGGACCCAATCTTACCTAGATTTATTAATGATTATCAACAATTAAACCAGAAAAAATAAAAACCCAGAAGCTGAAAGCTGACCGCTGAAAGCCGACAGCTTCATTCACTTCCCAAAGGCCAGGCGCTCCGCCAGGTAGGGCGGCAGTTGAGCCGCCAGGATGCGCCGTTGGGCTCCGGCTATATCATAAGTCACCGACTTGAAATGAATGGAGAACTCCTCATCGTCGAAGATGGCATAGGCGGCCTCCGGATTGCCATCCCGGGGTTGGCCGACACTGCCGGGATTGATGAGGTAATGGCCTTCCCGGGACAGGTCCAATTTGGGGGCGGTGATTCCCTGCAGGGCGACTTTTCCCCGGATATCCCGATACCACAAGGCCCGGTGGTGGGTGTGGCCGAAGAAGCAGACCCGGACGTCGGATTTTTTGCTCATATCCCGCAAGACCCTTTTGCCCTGGAAGTGGTAGGCGATATAAGTGTCCGGGCTGGTGGGGGTGCCGTGGCAGGCCCACCAGCCTTGGGTCTCCAGGGTTAGGGGCAGGCCCCGGAGAAACTCCAGGCCATCCAAGGGCACCTGCTCCCGGCACCACATCAGGGCCTGATAGGCGATAATGTTGAAGGCCTGGGCCCGCTCCGGCTCCAAAAGGGCCAAGTCGTGGTTGCCCGCCAGGTTTTTGATGTCCGGTCGGCTCCGGAGCAGCGCCAGACACTCCTTGGGGCTGGCGTTGTAGCCCACCAGGTCTCCCAGGTTCAAAACAGACTCCACCCCCTCCTGGCGGATCCGGTCCAGGACGCTCACCAGGGCCTCCAGGTTGCTGTGGATATCGGCGATGACGGCTATACGCAAGTTTTGAGTTTCGAGTTTTTAGTTTTTAGTTTCTAAAGGTTATTTTTACGCAAATGAAGAGAGAGTTAAACAGTTTATTTGCAGATTATAGTTCAAGGATGCTTTTTTCAAAAGTCGGGAAGACCTGAAGGGTTTCTCGAAAACCAAAAACTCGAAACTCAAAACCATCCTCATTGACATTTCCGGGGATTCTGGTAATTTTGCCGCACATGGAACCAGGCAGCATTGTGGAATTTTTTGAGGAAAAGCGTATCCTTTGCGGCGTCGTGTTGGAGCTCAAAGGGGAGCGGCTCCGTGTCCTGGCGCAGAATAGCCGGGAGTTCACCCTGCCTCCCAAGCGCCTCCTGCATGCCGGGCCCTCGCTGGTCCTGGATCGCCTGAATCGCCAGGAATTGCTCAAGCGCCTGGAGGAGACCGCCCGGGAACGGGAAGCCCTGAAAGGGGCCATCAATCTGCAAGAAATATGGGAGCTGCTGGCCCAGGAGAACCACCCCACCACCGTGGCGGAACTGGCGGAGTTGTGGTTCGGCCGCGCTTCGGCCGACACAGTGGCGGCCGCCGGCCGGAGCTTGCGCGAAGACCGGTTCCTCTTCAAGCACAAAGACGATCAGGTCATTCCCAACCCCCCGGAACTGGTAGCACAACTCCAGGAGCAGCACGAGCGGGAACTGGCTCGCCGCCAGGAAAATGAGGAGATCGGCGCCTGGCTGCAGGCGGTGTGGGAAGGACGGGAGCTTACCGCCCAACCTCCCTGGCGGGAGCAGGTGGTGTCGCTTTTGCGTCAGATGGCGGTATTCGGGGCCGAGGCCCCGGATTATGCCCAGGGCAAGGCCTATCTGGATAAGGCCCGCCTCGGCGCCGGGGACGCCCCTTTCCGCCTGCTGGTGCGCCTGGGGGTCTTTCAGGATGATGAAGACCTGGACCTCCACCGCCTGGAAGTGCCCCAGGAGTTTGCCCCCGAGACTATGGCGCAGACCCGGCAGCTGGCGCGCCTGGCCCCGGCCGACCCTTATGCGGCCCGGCGCCAGGACCTGACCGGTCTGGAACTCATCACCATTGATGGTGAACGCACCCGGGATTTCGACGACGCCCTTAGCCTGGAACAGTCGCCGGAAGGCTGGCGCCTGGGCATCCACATCTCCGATGTCTCGGCCCTGGTCTTCGCCGACACCCCACTGGACCGGGAGGCCCAGGAGCGGGCCACCTCCATCTATTTGCCGGAGCGACGTCTGCCCATGTTGCCGGAGGAGATCTCCGAAGACCTCCTTAGCCTCCTGGCGCACGAAGAGCGCCGGGCCCTGAGTTTTATGGTGACCTTGAGCCCGGCGGCCGAGGTGTTGGACTGGGTCATTGTGCCCAGCCTCATCAAGGTGGGCCGCCGGCTGACCTACCATGAAGTGGATGGACTCCTGGGGCAGGAGCAGACCCTCTCGGCTCTGTCTCAATTAACCGGCAGGCTCAAGGAGGCGCGCCTGGCCCGGGGCGGCTACGAACTGAAGTTGCCCGAGGTCTGGGTCATCTTCCCCCCCCAGGGAGATTTGCAGGTATCGGTGGAGGACCAGGAGACTCCGAGCCGGCAGTTGGTGGCGGAGGCCATGGTGCTGGCCAACTCCCTGGCGGCCCGATTTCTGGCGGAAAATGCCATCCCCGCGGTCTACCGCAGCCAGCCCGAGCCCCGGGAACCGATCCGCACGGCGGGGGACAAGAGCCTGCTGGAATTGTGGCAGGACCGGCGGCGTCTCAGCCGGGTGGTGATGGACTTTGAGCCCTTACCCCACTGGGGCCTGGGGTTGGACTGCTACACCCTGGCCACTTCTCCTATCCGCCGCTATTTGGACCTCCTGATTCACCGGCAGATCCTGGCGGCCGTGAGCCAGGCGCCGCCGCCCTACCGCCGGGAGGATCTGGAGCGGATCCTGCCGGTCATGGAGTCGGCCATGCGCCGGTCCGGCCAACTGAAAGCCCGTCGCCTGCGCTACTGGCTGCTGAAGTACCTGGCCGCCCGGGTGGGGCGGAAGAAGGAGGCGCTGGTGCTGGAAGCCATGCCACGCCGCTACCGCCTCATGTTTCCCGATCTCTTGCTGGAGTTTTTTCTGGCGGCCCCGGCCGGCAGGAAACTCTCCCCTGGCGACACTATCCTGGTGCGCCTGGATAAGGTGTCGCCCCGGGAGGATCAGATCAAGGTCTCCCTGGCCTAGTCTGGAGCCGGTAACCTTTAAATATTTCTGCTTCTATCTCATCGGGCGACATTTTTGCAGCCTGTCGTGATTTGATTGACAACGAAGTTTTCAGGATACCTTTCAGCGTGTTTGCTTCCCTAAGTAGCTCCCCTTAAAATCTCCCTTTTATGGCCCAGTTCACTATGGCGATATACGCAACTAATTGTAATTAATTAATATTAATTAATATGGCAAGTAGGCTATCCCGGTGCTCTGGTCCTGGCCGAGTGCCCTTTTTTTCTGATTCTGAAATCTGCAAAAAAAGCTTGACAGAATATATTAGCTTAATATAGATATATATCATCGGTTATGGGATCCCTGGTCCCTTAACAAAAAGGAGGAAAGATCAATTCGGACCGGGGGAGATGGCTTCTGCGGGAAGCCGAGTCCAATAAACCTCCCACATAAGTCGCCCCGGTCAGTGACGCCGGGGCTTTTTTATGGCCGTTGTTGCCGGGGTCGGATATTCGGTGGTTGGCCTGGTGGTAAAGAAGTGGTAAAGAAATGGTAAACATCGTCCAGAAAGTATAAAAGGCTGGCAACTTCCTTCTTAAAAGAGGTGCCAGCTCAGCTTGCCAGTTGTTCTGATGCCGTACGTTTATTGGTTCTTTCCTCTATTACGTGCAGAAATAAAGGAGATGTTTCCATGAACAAGAAAGATAGTTATTGTGGTTTATGTAATACCTGTCCTCTTGGCAACCTGGATTTTCTCGAAGCTTTGGCCAAAGTAAAAAACTACGTTAGCCACCTCCCGTTATACTGGTGGGCCCATTGCTTTCCAGGAAATGAGGGCTTTTCCCTACCTGAATTTTTCAAGGGTCTCGAGTGGTTTCTCAGCCAACCAGAGTGCCCTGGCTGCAAGGAGGGGGGAGCTTTTGAGGTGCTCCCCAAAAATGAGACTGTTATAATGAGAGGCCTCGAAAGCAGGAGAGACCTTCATGCGGCAGTCTCGGTTTACGGTGGAAGAGATCATCCGGATCATTGCGGAGTCGGAGTTGCCGAC
>JAPLJC010000253.1 GCA_026388765.1 Deltaproteobacteria bacterium | reverse complement strand
TCCCCAAAACCATCACAGCCCCAAACACCATTTATTGAATCCCCATAGCAAAAAATCAACCTACCTCTCCTAACCCAGGCTTAGTTCATGATGACGATTATGAGAATGCGCTGTGCGATTCTCACAATCGCCTACTACATAACGAAGCATTATTCATGGTGGTGTGGCGCCGGTGGGACCGCTATAATCTTAGCAAATGAAAACCGTAGCCATTGTCAATCCGGTGGCAGGATTCCGGCGCGCTCCTCACGCCTGGCCCGGATTATTGAGCCGGCTGGGTGCCAGGGCTTCTCAGGTAGTGACTTGGTGGACTAAAGGCCCCGGCCATGCCGAATTTTTGGCCGCCCAGGCGAGAAGATCGGGATTTGACCGGGTCCTGGCCGTGGGCGGGGACGGCACCATCTTCGAGGTGGCCAATGGCTTGTGGTGGGAGTCCGAGGGCCGCCTCCCCAGCCTGGGGATTGTGCCCTTCGGCACCGGCTGCGACTATGTGCGCAATTTCGAGGTCGGCCGCACCCCCTTTGCTCATCTGCTCCAGGCCCTGGGGGAATCCGTCTTGAGCGTGGATTTGGCCGTATTTCAGGCGCTGGGTCTACAGGGCAGACCGATTTCCCGGGTGTGCCTCAATGTCATGGGGGCAGGTTTTGATGCTCAGGTGATTGCCCGTTACCACCGGCAAAAGATCCTCAAGTACGGCAGACTGCCTTACTTTCTGAGTGGTCTCCAAGAGCTTTTCAAGCTCAGCCATTTTCGGCTGCACGGGGAAATCGATGGTGAGGACTTCGAAGCGGTCTCCCTGATCTTCGTGGTGGGTTTAGGCCAATATTTCGGCGGGGGGATGATGGTCACCCCGTGGGCTTCACCGCAATCGGGGCGCGTTCAGTTGGTGTGGGACCAGCAAATCTCCGGGCTCGATTTGATCAGGATTCTTTCCCGGATTTATCTGGGGGGGCACCTTAAGCACCCCAAAATCCAGACCCGCCTGGCCCGGAAGGTGAAGTTGACGGCTGAGCCTCCCATCCTGGTGGAGGCTGATGGCGAACTGGTGGGCTTGACACCCCTGGAAGTGGAAATTTATCCTGGGGCCTTCCAGGTGGCGGCAGGAAAACAGAGAATTTCATAATACTTATGCAATCATGATGGCTGGCGACTTTAGCGCCGCTCACATACATTGCTATCTTGCCACTATACGTAATAAAAAGGTGATTGGCGGGAGTGGTCAGCCAAATTCAATTCGACGGAGGCTGGCAGAGCGGACACGGTTTATAGCCTTCTCGTTTAGCTGCCGCCAAGGATTTGAAGGTTAGCAGTTCTTGGGGGGCTACGGTCTTGGTAGCTTCGCAATCGGGGTAATGATATTCGTGTGAGGTTTTTACCCCCACAAAGTTGCCGGCCACCGGGGCGGCGATGGGGAGGCCAGAATCTGATCCAGCCTTGGCGTCGGTGTCAGTGGAGGTCCCCATAGAAATAGCCTGAGTCATATGAAACAAGCCGTTTTTGGGGAAAAGGTCGACCTCTATTAGAAGGAAAATAAAGGCCGATATAGTCAAGGCAAAGATAAGAACCATGACCTTGTGGTTTTGCTTTTCCACCTTGGCCAGGCGGGCCATCACCTGCGTAAGCCGATGAAGTCTCTCATCCCTTTGGAAGGTCGTTTCGGTATCCATCGGTTCGACGGGTGCATCAGATGTCAACTTCTTAAGGCCTACCATGCCGGTCTGCGGCTGGAATGATTCCTGGGAAGCATGGTTATTCACGTCTTTCCTCCTGTCTGCAGAGTGGTCTTTTGGGGGCGGCGGCAAGATTTTCAACCGCCGTTGATCCGAGACCAAATCATCAATTAATTCCTGCCATTTTTTCCTACTGCTCGACAAGATTTCCTTCAGGACTTGGTCTGGTTGCTTCTCATTTCCCGACATGCCTGCCACCATCACCGAAGAGTATTTGTTGTAATGAAATTTAGATGGTCGCAACGATTTTTTAAATTGGGGAATCTACTGATATTTGCCTTCGTTTTGTTTGAATTAGGTACCCTCATTGGCGGAGGAAATGGCAGGTTAAAATCGGGATCTTAGCGCGAAGGAGGAGGTGGTGAGATCTCCAGCTTTACTGGATTTATCCTTGGGGGGGGTTAGGACTGTCGACTTGGTGGGTTTTTTCTCTGGAGGTCTGCCTCTTAACCTCCAGAGGCCTGCCCTTTATTCCTGTCGGCGGGCGGAGGCCTACCCCGGAGCGTTCCGAGAATAAAGGCACATCAGGAGAGTTGGTAATTTAAAGGCGAGCTTGAGGAATAGGGGTTCTTAAAGTTTCTTTAGGTGAGGTCGGTAGTCCGGCTGAATTGCCAGTTATAGTGTAGTCAGTCCTTCCTGGATGGCATATTTAACCAGATCGGCCAGGTTGTTTATCTTTAATTTATGCATCATTTGGCTCCGATGGCATTCCACAGTTTTTACACTCACATATAAACTGCTGGCAATTTGGCCGGACGTTTTGCCTTCACAGACCAGTTGCAGCACCTCGCGTTCCCTGGGGGTGAGAGCGGCATAAATTAATGATTCGGGTCCGGCCGGCCCCGTGACATAGTTGTTGACCACGACGTCACTAATTTCGGGGCTAAGATAGATTTTACCTTTCTTTACGACCACGTGGATCGCCTTGGTTAATTCTTTGAAGGCGCAATCCTTAATCAAATAGCCAGAGGCGCCTGCCTTGAGCATGTTGATCACAAAACGCCGGTCATCGTGCATGGAAAGCGCAATAATCTTGACGCCGGGATAATCATGGGTGATCTGCCTGGTGGCCTCTATGCCGTTTAGCGTGGGCATACTGACATCCATGATGACCACATCCGGCTTTAATGCCTCTACCATCTTCAGCGTGCTCCGGCCATCTTCGGCCGTGCCGATGATCTCCAGGTCCGGCTCCTTTTCCAGCAAGGAACGGAGACCATCCCGGACGATTTGATGATCATCGGCGAGTATGACCTTTATCGTGGTTGTCATATTTTAACCCTCTCAATCTCCCCCGGGGCCGCGGAAGCTGATTTCCGGGGACCCGATAGCCCACTAAGACTGAAATTTGCCGGAATTGCTTCGTGGTCAAGGTCAGTTGGCTGCTCCACGGCCTGGTCGAAAGGTATGCTCAAATTAACTTTACCCGAAAAGCCGGGACCCGATTCGATCTCGATATTGCCGCCATAATAGTGCAACCGCTCCTCTATGCTGAATAAACCAAAGCCCCAGACTTCCTCAAAGTTGGCTCTTTTGTTGAAAAACTTATCGTCTGGGAAGCCGACGCCATTGTCCTCCACGGAGATTTTCAAGTAATTGCCTTCTCTCCGGAGGTAAACCCTGGCCTGGGTCGCCTTGGCATGTTTGATCACATTGATTAACAACTCTCGCACCGCCCGGAAGAGAACGATTCTTTTCTCGATACTCAAATGTTTGGCGTGTTCATCACATTCCACCTGGATCTGGAGGCCATTTTGCTTGTGCATCTTTTCCGCCAGCCACTCCACCGCGGCCCCTAAGCCCACGTCATAAAGAATCGGCGGGCTCAACTCGAAGATCAAGGAACGGGTGATCCGGATCGAATTCTCAATGAGCCGATAAACCTCCATAATCGGCGCCCTCAGCCGCTGGTACGAATTTTTGTCTTGCAATTCCTCTAATTTGATCTTGGCAAAACTCAAAATCTGGCCGATATTGTCATGCAACAGTTCGGCCAGGCTCCGTCTTTCACGTTCCTCGGTCAAAGATAATTCCGAAGCCAATTTCTGTAGTTTGCTTTGATACTTACGAATCTGTTGTTCCTTCTGCTTGCGTTCGGTAACGTCTTCAACGATGGCGATAATTAAGTTGGGGTGGCCTCCCAGCTCCCGGACGGTCGACAGCGACTGACGCCACCAGCCGGTCTTGCCATATTTGCCCAGATAACGGTTTTCTCCGCGCAGAGTACCACTTCTCCCTTTCAGTAAATCCTTAAAGGATTTCATGGCAAACGGGGTATCTTCCGGATGGGTGAACAGGGAAAGATCAGCGCTTTCTAATTCCTCAGGGGAGTAGCCGAGGATAGTCTGGAAGGCCGGATTCCACTCCAGCAAACTGCCATCCACATCTAACAAGGCTATGCCCAGGGCAGACTCTTTGATAATGGTGCGGAACCGTGCCTCGCTTTCCGCCAAAGCAGCCTCTATTCTCTTGCGTTCGCGAATCTCCTCTTTCATTTCGCGGTTAAACTTTAAAAGTTCTTCGGTGCGATTTTCGATTTGTTTCTCAATCTTGTCACTTTTATAGGTAAACTCCTGAATTATTGATTGAAATTTAGTTAAGATCAGGAAGGCCGTAGCCAACGCCAGTAAGGTCCCGCTGATGACGAGGATGAGATCTGAACCGAGAGCCAGTTTTCCCGGCACCAAAGAAGATTCGATAAACCGAAAAACAGATATGGCTATCAATAACTGTAAAGAGATTAAAATCAGCTTGGGGACGGCTCGATTCAACATGTCAAATAAGAAATTGGATTTCGGGCGTAAATCCGTCGTATCTAATTCGACGCCGGCCAAATTTTTCGCTTCCATATAATTTTCCCCGAATAATTTATGAAAATTTTATCCTATGCTAAGCAATAAAACTTCCCTCGCCTATCAGGGAACTCCTGATTTTAGGCTTCGAACTTCCTTAAATTTTGACGCTTGCCTTAGGCCCGCCGCCAGACCTGGGTCGATGAGCTGAAGAGTCGCCGGACAATTTTTTTGCCGCGGCGGCAGGAAGGCATTCCTGTAATTTATCGGCTCGGAGGTGGACAATAAATTTATTTACAGGCGTTCCCCTGAACTGCCGATATTCAAAACAGGCGCTAATCTATAATTGTTTTTATCTTACAAATAATTCATGGTATCATGCCATTGAAGGAATATCGCATCTCGGCAGAAGTGGTTCACGGTTAACCATTGGTAAGAGAGGTACAGGCTATGAAAAGAATCTCAGGCACCATTCCTGTAAAACTGGTTATTTTCCTCCTGGTCGCAGTATTGCTGGCCGGCAGCGCCGCCTGGGCCAAACCCACCTCCCCAGACCAGGCTAAAACCGTAGTCCTGAACTGGCTCGGCTTGGACGCAGCGCCCCTGGGCGCGCCTCTGGGTGCGCAGATCAAAGCAGGCAAAACTTTTAATCAACCGGCCGCAGACACCTGGTCGGGCGTGGACAAGGCGCCCCAGGCCGCTTCCCCAGGCCCGCAGATTAAAGAAGTCAAAACCTATTATTATCAGGGAACCCCAGTCTATTATGTGGTTTACCTGAACCCTGCGGGTCTGGTTTTTCTGCCCGCCGACGACCTGGTGGAACCCATCATCGGTTTCCTGCCCGAGGGCCTCTATGACCCCTCGCCCACCAACCCCCTGGGGGCATTGGTGAGCCGGGACATTCCCGGCCGGGTGCTGCAGGCCCGGGAAGTGGAGGCCAAGGGCCTGGCGCCCCTGGCGCCCGAAGCTCCCCAGGCCGTGGCCCAGCGCAAGTGGGCCTGGCTGGAGAATCCCGGCGCCGGCACCGCCAGCGAGGCGGCAGAGTTCGGCCTCCCTTCCATCTCTAACGTGTGGGTAACCCCTTTGGTGCAAAGCAAGTGGGACCAAAGCACGGTAGGAGGACAAAACTGCTACAACTACTACACTCCGTATAGTCCAAGTGAATCGACTAATCACGTTTGCGGCTGCGTGGCCACTGCCATGGCGCAGCTCATGCGGTTCTGGAGCTTTCCCACAACTGGCGTGGGGACCGGCTCTTACGCCATTACGGTAGATGGGGTGGCCACTTCCGCCAACCTACGCGGCGGCAACAATTCCGGTGGCGCTTATAACTGGGGCCAAATGGAATTGGATCCTCTCCATCCTGTTTCTCCTCCCCTTACTCTTACCCAGCGCCAGGCCATTGGGGCCCTGACCTCCGATGCCGGCCTGTCGGTGAACATGGATTATGAGACTACCGCTTTGGGTGGCGCCGGTAGCGATACCTGTGCGGCCTCCGCGGCCTTCGTCAATACCTTCCATTACAGCAACGCCAAGAATGCCTATTCGGGCAGCAGTTCCAGCAGCATTCCGGCCGCGAACCGCAATAACATGCTCAACCCCAACCTGGACGCCGGCTACCCCACCTTGCTGGGCATCCGGGGTTCGGTGGGCGGCCATGCCATCGTCTGCGACGGCTATGGCTATAATAGCACCACCCTGTACCACCACCTCAACATGGGCTGGTCGGGGTCGGATAACGCCTGGTATGCCTTGCCCATCATAGACACCAGTTGGACCACTTTCGACGTTCAATATAAGATTATCTATAACGTTTATAAAACCGGCACGGGCGAAATCATCAGCGGCCGGGTGACGACTAGCGGCGGCACAGCCATCAGCGGGGCCACAGTGAGCGCCACCGGCGGTTATTCCACCACCACCAATGCCAATGGCATCTATGCCTTACCCAAGGTGCCTTCTGGCTCCAGCTACACCGTCAGCGTCACTAAGACCGGGTATAGCTTTACTTCCCAAGCGGTGACTACTGGCACCAGCGCTGATTTCACCACCACCACCGGCAATAAATGGGGCATTAATTTTGTGGCTGGCGGCACCCCCCCCACCCCTTCCGGCCGGGTGCTCTTTAACAATGGGCCGTTGGTAAACAGCCCTGGAACCGGCGCCGGGGGCGCTGACGAAAGCGTTCTGCAAAACAGCTCCCTTGGCATGACCACTTTCGGATTAGGTAATCAGGTTGTTAACGGTTATCGTGTTGCGGATGATTTCAAACTTACCAGCCGCTCACAGCTTCAAAAGATTAAATTTTATGCCTATCAGAGCGGCTCAACCACTACTTCAACGATAACGGCGGTAAACCTGCGCATCTGGAACGGCCCGCCCAATAATTCGGGAAGCACGGTAATATACGGAGATACCACCACCAACCGCATGGCTAACACCACCTGGGCGAACATTTACCGAGTTGATGAAGCAACTCACGGTGCTACCACGCGTCCTGTAATGATATGTACCGCCAGCGTCGACGTAACTCTTAACCCTGGAACGTACTGGTTGGACTGGCAGATGGACGGTTCTTTAAGTTCAGGACCCTGGGCGCCGCCGATTACCAAAAACGGCCAGACTACCACCGGAAACGCTCTGCAGTATACTACTAGCTGGGCCGCGGCTTTAGATGGCGGCACCAGCACCCAGCAGGGGTTTCCATTCATAATCGAAGGACTGGGAGGAGCGAACGTATCCCCCATGAATATGCTACTGTTAAATTAAAGTGAAATTGTCCGGTGGGTTCCCCCGCCGTTGCGAACGACAATAAACCAGAAGGCCAGGCGAAAGCCTGGCCTTTTTTATTGGCGATACCAGGTGTAGGCGCCCCGGCGCAGGCGCTACACCGGTTTGCCTCTAGGGTTCGCTGGCTTTCACGGGAAGAATAATATTGGCCGGCGGCTTGGCCGAGATTAAGGAGGGCGTATTCTCCCAGCCGCCGCCCAGCGCCTTGTAGAGGGCGATCAGGTTGGTGTCCACGGTGCGGATGCTCACGGCCAGGGCGTCTTCGGTATTAAACAGAGAGCGCTGCGCAATGATGACGTTCAAGAAATCCGACTTGCCGGCCATGTAAAGCAGCATGGCGAGTTCCACGGCCTTGCGGTTTTGAACCACGGCCTCGGATAGGGATTTGCGGGTTTCCTGTTGCTTGGCATAGGCCACCAGGGCGGTTTCCACATCCTTCAAGGCGGTGAGTACGGTCTTTTGATACGTCAACAGGGCCTGCTCCGCCAGGGCGTCCTGGACCTTGACGCCCCACCAGAGGCTGCCGCCGGCGAAGATCGGCCAGGTGACACTAGGGCCGAAGGACCAGAATTTACTGTTGGCCAGATTAGATAGCTTGGTCAGGTCATTGGACGAAATGCCCATGGTCCCGGTGAGGGAAAACTGGGGGAATAGGGCGGCGGTGGCCACCCCAATGCGGGCCGTGGCGGCATGGAGTTGGGCTTCGGCCCGGCGGATGTCGGGACGGCGGCGGAGCAGGTCCGAAGGCAGCCCCACGGGGACCCCCGGCGGGTAAGGAGGAATGGGGCCTGGCTTGATCAGGTCTTTCTCCAGGGCGGCCGGTTCCCGGCCCAACAGGACCCCCAGATTGTAGATGGCCGCCCGGGCCGAGGACTCGAAGATGGGGATCGTGGCTTCGGTGGTGGCTACCTGGGCCCTGGCGTTGGCCACATCCAACCCGCCCACAAAGCCGGCGTCATGCCGCTTCTGGATGATATCGGCATTGTGCTTTTGCGCCTCAAGATTTTTACGGGCAATGTCGATCTGTTGTTGAAATCCCCGCAGGTTGACATAGTTGCTCCCCACGTCTCCCACCAGGGTGATCAGGACGTCGCGGCGGTCCTCCACTGAGGCCCTCAGATCGGCCCCGGCGGCCTCGATGTTCCGCCGCACGCCACCAAAAATATCTATTTCCCAGGAGGCATCCAGACCCACCTGAAATAATTCCCGAAACGGCGCTACTGAAACGCCCTCGGAGACTCCGCCTCCCGAAGTGCCGCCAGATCCTCCTCCCGAAGAGCCGCCGGATCCGCCGCCGGAGGCTCCGCCCCCCGAAGGACCAATGGCGACGATGGCACTGTGGCTTCGTTCATAGAGGGCGGTGGCGTCCACCGTGGGCCAGAAAGCCCCGCCCGCCACCCCCAGGGCCGCCCGCGCCTGGCGGATGCGAGCCTCGGCCAGACGCAAATCCAGATTGGCGCGGATGGCCATTTCCACCAGGGCACTGAGGGAGGGATCGTTAAAGGCCTGCCACCAGTCAATGAGCGCCGCTGGATCGGGGGTGGTCTTGCTGGGGGTATCCTTGGTAACGACCTCCTGCCCGTTCCAGTTGTCCGGGACCTTGGTCTCAGGCTTGTGGTAATCCGGGCCCACGGCACAGCCGGCGGTCGACAGCAGGCAAAGGACCAGGATTAACAGGGGCCTAAACCAATTTGAGGTGCAAATAGCCATTATGGACCTGGGCATAATCGTTTTTGGTAGCACAGCCTTTCCAGGCTGTGCGCATTTCAAGCTTCCCCTGGCTCCCAGAGAAATGGATATTCCTCAGGAGCCTGACATAATCCGCTTTTGACCGGATTATTGCGGATATAATTCCATTTCTCTGAAAATTCTTCATAATCCCTGACAATGCGGTCAAAACTTTCTTCCTGCCAAATATGACCTTTAGTGCCCCTTGATTTATTTATTTCCCGGGCGCTGAAACCTTTAAGACCCTGTAATATTTTACTTAAGGGATATTCCCTATTGGATTTGATAACAATAGGTTTTAAAATTAAGTGCGCATGGTCCGGCATAACTACGGCCACTGATATCCAATATCTTATTTGATGAAAATGTTTCAAAGCAGCTAATACTATTTCTTT
>JAPLJC010000137.1 GCA_026388765.1 Deltaproteobacteria bacterium | reverse complement strand
AGGTCCCCAGGGCCGGCGCCAAGGTGGCCAGCCAGACCAGGGTCTTTCCGGTCTTCAGGCTGTTCCAGAGCAGGATCCTCCAGAAGGGCCAGCGGTCCAGGAAGCGGTGCACCTGGGCCGAACCGGCGCCCCGGCCTTGGCGGTTGCGCCAAAACTCCCGGAAAGAAGCCGGGACGAGGTGTTCCACCCGGAGACTCAAATCGATAACCTTCCTGGCCCCGATGCCGCGCAAGCCGTCGCCGAAGAAACCGTCCTCGCCGGCGCAGATGGGCACCGGGAACCCGGTGGGAAACAACCCGGCCCTCAGGGCCACCTCCTTGCGGCAGGAAAATCCTTCGGTCCACTCCATGTTGTCGTAGTTGCAGGTGGCCCCTCGGCCATAAAAGACCTTGCTGACGCAGTCGACGTACCGGGCAAAAAGGTCTTGGCGGTTGGCCGCCCTGGCGTCCACCAGGACGTAGTCCGCGCCCTGTTGATAATGGCGGGCCAACCTGTTGAGAAAGTCGGTCCCGAGCCGGACGTCGGCATTGAGCAGGACCACCACCTCGCCGGCAGCCTCCCGGATGCCAATATTTCTGGCCTCGCAGCGGCCGCCGCCCCCCGGGTGAATTAGGCGCACCCCTGTAGCGGCATACCGGCGGACGATCTCCGGGGTCAGGTCGGTGGAGTCGTCGACGACGATGATCTCCTGCTCGGGATAATCGAGGTCCAGGAGAGCCTCCAGGGTCGCAGTGATATCGTTTTCTTCATTATAGGTCGGGATGATGATGCTGAACTTCATGTTTTACCCGTCACGGCCCAAATGGCCTGCTTTAAGCCGGCCAGGTCTTCGGCGAAACCCCAATTGGCCATGATGGCCCGGCTCCTGGCCCCCATGGCCCGGCAGGTTTCGGGATCGGCCAGGACCTGCCCCAGGGCCCCGGCCAGGGCCGCGCTATCTCCCGCCGGAAAGATGTAGCCATTCTCACCATGGCGCACTAGATCCGGGCCGCACCCCACTTGATCGCTGACAATGACCGCCCGGCCGGCGTTCATCACTTCGTTGACCACGAGCCCCCAGGGCTCGTGCACCGACGGCAACACCAAGACATCGCAGAGGTCGTAGTAAGCCGGCAGTTCGGTCTGGTTCCTGAAACCCAGAAATCTCACGGCCTCCAGGTTCTTTTCCTTGACGACCTCCTCCAGGGGTTGGCGCTGAGCGCCCTCGCCCACGAATAGCAGATAGGGGGGGTCGGCCAAGGCGCCGGTTTTGGTCAACTTGAGATAAGCCGCCAGCAGGTCAGCGGGACGTTTCCTGGGTTCGATCTTGCTGACGAACAGAATGACCGGCCTTCCTGCCGCCAGCCCCAGCTGCCGCCGCAACTGCTCCCTCCTGGGGGCGGCCTTCCGGGCCTCGGTCTGGAAAAAGTCGTTGTCCACCGCGTAGGG
The DNA here is from genome assembly GCA_026388765.1 of Deltaproteobacteria bacterium. Taxonomy (GTDB): domain Bacteria; phylum Desulfobacterota; class Desulfobaccia; order Desulfobaccales; family 0-14-0-80-60-11; genus JAPLJC01. The sequence goes on along the minus strand of JAPLJC010000137.1, from coordinate 15,736 downwards.
CACCGAAAAAATTTTTTCGTCACCGATCCCGTAATGGCGATAATATTTCCGGTTTAAAGTGCCGATGGCCAGGAAGCCGTCAACCAGACGTTTGAGCCCCGCAAAGAACCCTTTCTTCAGCAACCTTTTGCCGAAATTCCGCGGGGCGCTGATCAGGGTGGCTTCGTCCCGGATCAGGACCTTGAGCCCCCGGGCCTGGGCCTGCCACATGGCCTGCCAGTGGAACCAGCGGTTATAACCATGAATCCACAGGACCTCGAAGCGGCCCGCCGTCAGCCTCTGGCCCAGGCCGTAGTTAAAGGGCCGCAGGAACGACACCCGGTCCCGGCCGCCCAGTGCCGGCAGCACTTCATAGCGGTAGCCCTCCAAGAGGGGCACGTCCCAGCTAATCTCCCGGCCGAAGGTCGGATCGAGAAATTTCTTGGCGCTAAAATCGCTGCAAAAAAAAACCGTCAGGTCGAGGCCCGGTTCCCGGGCCACCTGGCCCAACAACGGAGCCTGGTACTGAATGGGATGGGTCACCAGGTAAGCCAGGCGGATCTCAGCCATGGCTCTCCAGCCCCTGCAATTCATCCTGGCACATCAGCCGGACCACATCCGGCATCAGGTAACGAGCCCGCCAGCCAAGAACCTGAGCAGATTTTTCCGGGTTGCCCCGGCTGACCGCAATCTCGGTGGGCCGGAAAAATTCCGGGTCAATGACTACGTGATCATGCCAGTCGAGCCCCACCTGGGCGAAGGCTGCGGCTACGAACTCCTCCAGGCTGTGGCTTTCTCCGGTGGCGATGACGTAATCGTCCGGCTGGTCCTGCTGCAGCATCAGCCACATAGCTTCTACGTACTCCGGAGCCCAGCCCCAATCCCGCCGGATGGTGATGTTGCCCAGGGAGAGCTTCTCCCGGCTGCCTCGGGCGATCCGGCAGGCCGCGGCGATGATCTTCTTGGTGACAAACCGCGCCGGCCTGAGGGGCGACTCGTGGTTAAACAGAATACCGGAACAGGCAAAAATCCGGTAGGCCTCCCGATAGTTGGCCACTTCCCAAAAGGCCGCGGCTTTAGCCACCGCGTATGGGCTCCGAGGCCGGAAAGGGGTGGTTTCGTCCGCGGCGTGGGGGACATCGCCGAAACACTCCCCGGAACAGGCATTGTAAAATTTGATGGGCTTGCCCAGGAACCTGATGGCCTCCAGGAGGTTCAAGGTGCCGATCCCGATGCTTTCCATGGTCTCCACCGGCTGCTGGAAAGACAGGCCCACCGAGGTCTGCCCCGCCAGGTTGTAGACCTCATCCGGCGCGACCTTGATGAGGGCCTGGAGAACGCTGCGGAAATCCGTCAGGGCCACCGACTCCACCTCCACCTCTTGGCGCAGGTTCAGCCGGTGCAGATTGGCGAACAGGGAGATCTGGGCATCCCGGGAGCTGCCTGCTACCTGATATCCCCGCTTCAACAGTAATTGCGCCAGGTACGCCCCGTCCTGGCCGGAAATGCCGCAAATGAACGCCTTTTTCATAGGCCTGGCTCGATCATCCTTTTTTTTCCATTATCTGCCGTAAAATATCATGGCACCGCCGGTTAAAGCTCTCCAGGGAAAAGTAGCTCAGTCCCGGGGGAATGACCCCCCTGGGTCGTTTAAGCACCTCCAGGACACCCCGCCATAGATCATCCCGGTCATGAGGATCGACGAGAATCCCCAACTCGCCATCCCGCAAGGCCTCCCGGCTGCCGTCCAGCTTGCTGCCCAAAGCCGGGATGCCGCAGGCCATGGCTTCCAGATAGACGAAGCCGAAGCCCTCGCCCCAACCGGGCATGACGTAAGCATCTGCCAGCCGGAAATGCTCCGCTTTCTCGCTTTCCGGAATGAAGCCGGCAAACACCACCCGGTCGCCTATTCCCAAGGATCTGGCCTTGGCTTCCAGGCGTGGCCGGTCGTCCCCCTCACCCACCACGAGGTAGGCGATCTCGGGAATCCTCTCCGCCAGCGCCGGCAGCAACTCCAAGACTTCATCGATCCCTTTGTAGTTGTCTGTGGCCCAGAGGCGGGTCAAGGTCAATAACACGGTCTTACCGGTCAGGCCATAACGTCGCAACAACTCCGGGTTCTTCTCTCCTACCCCGTAGAGCTGCTGCTCCACGGCATTGGGCAACAAAAATACCTTAGCCTCAGCTACCCCGGCCCAACCCAGGAAGCGCCGGGTCGTCAATTCACTGATGGAAATCACTGCGTCCACTTTAGCGGCGATTCTGCCGGCCAGTCCATTCCGGGGAGGCTGCCAGGCATCGAGGCCATAGATGAGCACGGCCAGGGGTGCCCCGGTTTTCCATTTGGCCAGATAAGCCAGCGGCAGCAGATGTAGGTGCCCACAGCAGATTAAATCATACCTGCCCTGGCTTACCAAGTGGCGCAACACCATCAAAAAGTAGCTGAATTTTCCGGTTATGCCGGCCGTAACATAGGTGAGCTTTGGCGGCAGGGGCTCCAGAGCCAACGGTTGCCGGCGGGTCACGGCCACCACTTCCGTCACCCCGGGATAAGCGCACAAGGCCCCGAGAAAATCCCGGTTGAACTTGGCGATGCCGCCATGGCCGCCAAAGGCGTCGCTGACCAGCACTAAAATTCTCATGCAGCTTCCCCGGCATGACGGTGACCTGGTCGGGGGCGCTAGGACAACTCGCGCCACCTTGCCCGGCTAATCAGGGTTACCAGTCTTTTATCTGGTTTTACGATCATTGGCAATGATGCCGGTGTACAAATCCTGTAAAGCCAGGGCAATGTTCCCCCACTGAAAGCGCCGGGCCACCAAATCCCGGCCCCGTTGGCCCATAGCCGCCGCCAATCCGGGGTCAGCCAGCAACCGCTCCAGGGCCGCCGCCAGGGAGGCCGAGTCGCACGGCACCACCAAACCGGCCCCGGCCGCCGCCACCTCCCGCCAGATGTTCACCTGATCGGAGATGACCACCGGCAATCCGCAAGCCAGGGCCTCGATGACCGCCAGGCCGAAATTCTCGGAATATGAGGGCAACACAAACATCTGGGCCTCCCGGAGCGCCGCCAGCTTTTCCTCCCCCAACAGCATCCCCGTGAAAGTGGCGCAGCCCAAAATGCCTTCCCCTTTAAGCCACTCCTTGACCCGGGCCCCCCAACCGTCGTCATCCGGCCCGGCCACCACCAGCTGCACGTCATGCCGGTGGCGGACTACCCGGGCCACAGCCTGGACCAGCAGGTCGAGCCCCTTTTTGAAATTAATCCGGCCCAGAAAAAGAATAATCCTCTTGGGGCCGATTTCTGGGAACCTTGCCCTGAACCGGCCCGGCTCCGGCAGCTCCTGAAACTCTCGGAGTTCCACGCCCAGGGGCACCACTGCCCCAGGGGTGTTGCCGGTGTATGGGGCCGCCAGGCGCATCTCCTCCTCGCTGGTAAAATGCAGGGCCGCGGCCTGCCGGAGATTGCGGTTTTCGAACCAGGCCTCCATGACGGCCTTCCGCCAGCGATGCCGCCGATGGATATAAGGGTCCAGGGTGCCATGCGGCCGGATCAGGTAAGGGACGCCGCCTTGGCGGCAATAATGCCCGGCCACCAGGTCGTGAAACAGATAGAGCGAATGGATGTGCACCAGATCAAATTCTTTGACTTTTTGGCTCAGGGCCCGGGCCAGGGGCCAGGAAGTGCCCCAAAACCGGGGCGGCTGGATGGGAAAGTAATGGATTCCCACGCCCTCGGTGATGACGGGCCGGTCCAAAGGCACCGCCAGTTCTCCGGGGCCATCCTGGTTGGTGGTATAGATCTGCACTTCATGGCCCAGACGGGCCACGGCTTGGGCCATGGCCAGGCAGGCCTTGGCCGGGCCGCCGTAGCGGGGCGCCAGATTGGCGATGACATGGAGGATTTTCATGCCACCCCGGTATGATGGCGGTACACCAGTTGAGCCCAACCCCGCAGGCCGCGTTGCCGCGAGAGTTCCTGATGGTCTTCGGCCTCGGCCAGCCAGCGGGACACCGGGATGGAAAACCCGGTTTTGCCCCGGTTAAGTACCTCCACCGGCATAGGCTGATCCGGAGTCCGGGCCATGTCCTGCTTGGTGGGGGGCGCCTTCAGGGCCAGCAGCGGCGCCACCCGGCGCAGCAACTCCAGATCCACCAGGGGGACGCGAATCTCCAGGGAATGAGCCATGCCGGCCCAATCCGCATCCCGCAGGAGCTGGTGGCGCATGTACCAGGCCAGCTCCAGGGCGGAAACCCGCAGCTGGCTGCCCTTCAGCCCCCGCACCGTTTCCTCCAGGCGTACCAGGGTTTGCAACTCCCGCCAGCCTTCCCGGGCCAGGTCCGGGTCCAGGACCTCCGGCAGTTCCCAGGGCATGAACAGGCTGCGGCGCAGCAGGTAGGCCCCGGCGTAAGTGCCGCCGTACTCCAGCAGCCCGGCATATTTGGGAGAAGTAAGGTGCTGCATCAGCGGGGCCGATATGATCCGGCAGGCCCGTCCCAGCCGGGGAAATTTTTCCGCCCAGGCCAGGACCCCGGCCAGCCGGGGAATCTCCCGGAAACTGGGATAGCCGCCCAGCAGCTCGTCTCCCCCCAACCCCGACAGGGCCACCTTTAGCCCTGCCGCTGCCGCCGCCTTGGCAACGAAATAAGTGTTCACCCCATCCGTGGACGGCTGGTCCATGGCGTGCAGAATCCTGGGCAAATCCCGCTGAAAATCCTCCCGGGTGATCCACTGGCAACGATGTTCGGCCCCGTAGCGCCGGGCGATCTTGCCGGCTAATAAGGTCTCGTCGGCTACCGCGCCCTTGAACTCCTGGAATCCCAGGGTAACGGCCTGCATCCTGCCCCCCGCCTGGCAGGCCAGGGCCGTGACCGTGGCGGAATCGAGGCCCGAGGAGAGGAAGAGCCCCACCGGCACGTCCGCGATGAGGTGGTGGCTGACGCTGTCCGTCAGGGCCTCCCGGAGGCGGGCCTTAACCTCCCCCGCCTCGCCGGGCCGTCTTTCTCCGGCGGCCTCAGCCTGTCGCAGCTCCTCGGTAATGCTGCAAAACTGGTTGAGCTTCGGCCGGCCCTTGGCCGCCACCACCAGGCTGGCGCCGGGCTCCAGGGAGCGAATCCCCCGGTAAAGGGTATAAGGCTCCGGCAGGCAACCCCAGAGAAAGAAGCCCGCCTGCCCGGCCGGCGACGGCGCGGTGTCGCACCCGCCGCCCGCCAACAGCGCCTTGACCTGGGAGGCAAAGCGCAGGGTGCCGCCGTCGTCGGCATAATAGAGGGGTTTGATGCCGAATGGGTCCCGGGCCAGCAGGCAGCTTTTGCCGGCCTCATCCCAGAGCGCGAAGGCATACATGCCACGCAGCCGGCTAACCATTCCCCGGCCATGCTGCCGGTATAAGTGGAGCAAGACCTCGGTGTCGCTGCTGGAACGGAAGCGATGCCCCTGCCCTTCCAACTCCCGGCGCAGTTCCCGGAAATTATAAATTTCGCCGTTGAACACCACCCTCAGGGCGCCGTCCGCGGTAGCCATGGGTTGAGCCCCCGCCTCGCTCAAATCGATGATGGACAGGCGCCGGTGGGCCAGGGCCAGCCGGCCGTCGGCCGCGGCCCACAGGCCGGCCCCGTCAGGGCCGCGTGGCCTCATGGCCTCGCGTATCTTGAGGATTTCCTCCGGGACCACCGGCGAGGCGGAGTCATTATAGGCAAAGATTCCGGCAATACCGCACATTTATTTAACCGCAACGCAAAGCAGATTCTGGCTAAAGATCTCGTTTCGCTCCAGGCTCCCGGTCTCCACTGCCAGATAAAACTTTAACCCAGACCGGAGCAATCGCCAGAGCAGCCAGCGAAGGCCGCTGACCAGACCGTGGACCACGGGTTGATCCTCATAGCACTCGACGCGGGAAAAGCCGCAGGCGGTCAGCAACTGCCCTAAGGAATCCCGGGTGAATATGGTCTCGTGAGTGAAATCCCCGTGCCCGGGCCGGCCCCCGAACGGAGAGGCGCCGTTGGGGGTATGGATGATGACCTTGCCACCCGGCGTCAGGACCCGGTTTACCTGGTCCATAAACCTCAGGGCCTCGTCCTTGCGAAAATGCTCCAGGAGGTCGAAGACGATCACCAGCCCCTGGGATTCACTCTCCAGTGACTCCAGGAATTCCAGCGCCTCGCCTTCCCGCACCCCAGTGAGTCCCAGACTCCTGGCCGCCGCCACCTGCTGGGGGGAACGGTCGATGCCGGTGATCTTGCCAAATCCCTGCCGGCGGGCAAAATACTCCATGGCCCCGGCGCCGCAGCCCAAATCCAGGATGGCGGTCTCCTTATTTTCCGGGAAGTAATCGCCAATCAGTTTCTCCAGATAAGGGGCCCGGCGCTGGAACTCCGCCAGCTTATCCGAGGCTGGAGCGGTTGCCCCGGCTTCAAGGTAATGTCGATAGATCCTCTGGCGATAATCAGGCATCCTACCTGCCGCGTCCAAAGACCACGATGCGCACCGTTTTTAGAAGAATAGCCATATCCAACAAAAATCCCAGATTCTTTATATAATAAAGATCATATTTAAGCTTCTCCGGCATATTTTCTGCGGCCAATCCTTCTGGATACATTACTTGCGCCCAGCCGGTAATCCCCGGTTTTACCAGAAGGCGGTAATTATAGTAGCGGATATTGCCCATAAAGTCACAATGGGCCAGGGGCCGAGGACCAATAAAACTCATTTCTCCTTTAAAAATATTTATCAACTGCGGCAATTCGTCAAGACGTAGCTTTCTTATTATTGTTCCAACTCTAGTGATGCGAGGATCCTTATTGATAGTCCAAAGCGGACCACATTCTTCAGCATTTTCTATCATGGTGCGAAATTTCAAGATTAAGAATGTCTTACCTTTCTGGCCCAAGCGTTCCTGGCGAAAAAATACCGGTCCTCTACTATCAATCTTGATGATCAAAGGAACCAATAACATCAATGGACTGGCGATGACCAAAAATATCATTGCTAAGGTTAGATCTATGAAGCGTTTTACCCGCCGGTAATATATTTTTGCTTTATTGATGTTCCAATCAAAGATCCAATCATCGGAGATATGCTCGGTGGGCAGCTTGGCGGTGAGAAACTCATAAATCGTCGGCATATCGATAAGCTGACATTCGTTCCAGGATACTAAGATTAAATTATTTAACAGCTCGGGAGACTTTTTCCCGGTTATGGCCACCACTGCCAGGGAAATCTGGTGTTCCGGGATCAACGCCGGGAGCTGGGAGGAATCTCCCAACACCTTCATTCCGTCCACTTCAGTCCCCGCCTTCTCCGGGTCATCGTCCACCAAACCGGCTACCGAAAAACCGCACCCCGGCCGTTGTCGGATGGAATTCAGCAGGTGTCGGCCAGATTTGCCTGCGCCAATGATCAAGATGGGTTTTTGCAGACGTTCCGGGAGAGCTATAGCAGAAAAGGTGAAGCGCCAAGACGCTAACATAAGGGAGAAAGCAAGTGCCTGTATAAGTATAATACTACGGCCGATGAAGCTCCATCTCATAGGAAAATAAAATACTGTCACCACTACAATGGTTCCGAGCCAACTGGCGATCAAGACATTACCTATGGTTAGAGCCTGCCGGTAATCTTTCAGGTAATTGTATAAATCAGCCATGAAGAGCACCGTAAAATATATTAATCCAATGATTATAAAAGGTACTCCGTTGGCAAATAAATATTCAAGAATATTATTTGAGGTATATGAGTACAAATATAAAGCCATTATTACGGATATAACGTAGCATGCCAGGTCGCCAACCAGTAATAATAGCTTCCATTGGGAAATATGGAGACTGAATATCTTAAACATTATGCTTCGCCCAGCAGTTTTTTATAATCTTCATCTGCATAATTCTTAATCTGACTTTAGCGATAAAGGATTATCGCCAAGCTTGGCAATAATCTGAGGAACCACTATAGATCTATTGTATTCCCTCTCAAAGAGGCGCCTGGCTTTTTTCCCCATCTTCCGGCGCAATTCGGGGTCACTGGCCAAGGCGCTAATCATTTCTTTAAGCCGCTCCGGGGCCCCTTCCGGAACCACAAAGCCACAGGACCCCTTAAGGATCGCCGCGGCTACGCTGCTGTTGGCCTCTCCCACAAAAATTACCGGCCTTCCCACCGCCAGTATCCCGGCCAGTTTGCTCGGCACAATCAACCCCTGGACCCTGGCATCCAGGGAAATAAGGTGGACGTCACCCGCGGCCAGCGTTTCCCTTAGTCTCTCTTTGGGCTGGTAGGGAAGCAACATGAAGCGCTCCAGGGCATAATGCTGCCGGAAAGCCTCAATTTGACTCTTTTTGGCGCCGTCGCCGATAAATACCAGGATAATCTTTCGATCATGCCGCAACCTCCTGGCAGCTTCTAAGATGGATTCGAATCGGTGCCCTACTCCCATGTTGCCGGAATACATGACCACGAAATCTTCCCCGGATAACCCCAGTTCCCGGCGAAAGCCATTCTCTTCAGGCTCCAACGGGCGTAGTTTGCTCGGCCATGCATTCTCCCAAACCGATAACCTCGTCACATTCCCGCAATCCCTGGACGGACCGGCGCCGGAGCAGGTCTATCAGGATCCCTGTTTGAGGCAGAGAGCCCAGGGCGACCGCGACATCGGGGTATAAATCGGCCACCTGGTGAACCAGGCGTCCCCCCAGTTTCCGCCGCAATTTCGCCACCGTATTGAGAATCATGGGAGGGTCCGTCATCACGAACCAGGCATCCGGTTTGGGGGAAAATTTCTGGCCAAATCGCAAGGCCACATGAAAGAAAATTATCTCCAAGAGCCGGCCCACCAAAGACCTGCGACCGAAAGGCGTGGTGGCCAGGCGATGAATCTGTATCCCTTGCCACCCTTGATCTTTGGGCAGCTTGGCCCCGGGCTGATTGTAGAGTTGCCTGGAAGTGAACACCTGGACATCGTGGCCGCCGGCGCTCAGATCCTCGGCCAGATCAGTGAGCAATAGGGCAGTGGCCGATTCATCCGGCCAGAAATAACGATTAACCAGGTAAATATTCATTGTCGGGCAATCAGGTAAGGCCCCAGGACCAGGACATCCATCTTGGTTCTGACAAAGCAATCCAGTGCTTCCCGGGGATGGCAGACAATGGGCTCATTTTCGTTAAAAGAGGTATTCAGCACCACCGGAATATTTGTGATTTTCTCAAATTCTGTGATCAATCGCCAGAAGAGTGGATTATCACTCCGGGCCACGGTCTGCAACCTGCCAGTCCCATCCACATGGGTGACGGCGGGAATCAGCTCCCGCTTTTCCGGTTTAATTTCATAAACCTTGATCATAAATGGGTCAGGGTACTCTTTCTGGAAATATTCGGCCACCCTTTCCAACAAAATGGCCGGGGCGAATGGACGAAAAGTCTCCCTTCGCTTGATTCTGGTATTCAAGATATCTTTCATCTCTGTTCTTCGGGGATCAGCGAGGATGCTTCGGTTACCCAGGGCCCTGGGCCCCCACTCCATTCTCCCCTGAAACCAGCCGACCACCTTGCCCGCAGCAATTTCCTCGGCGGCCCTTTGGCACAATTCCCCTTCATCAGTAATTTTTTCCACCTTGCAGTCCAGCGTGGCCAAATCACCCTTTGCCAGGCTAATCGCCTCGTCCAGTTGCTTCTCGCTAAACTGCGGCCCCCAATATGCCTGGTCCATGACAAAAGTGCGCGGGCGCCGCAACTCTTGGTTCCAGACATAAAAGGCCGCGCCCAACGCCCCTCCCGCATCGCCCGCGGCCGGCTGAATATATACTTCCCGAAAAGCGGTCCGGTCGAAAATCTTACCATTGGCCACGCTATTCATGGCGCAACCCCCGGCCAGGCACAGCACCGGGATGCGGGTCTCGGCCGCGACGAAATTCAGGAGATGAAAAAATGCCTCCTCATACATCCCCTGCAGGGAGGCGGCCAGTTGCTCGTGCCTGGAGGTTAGCGCCTCCCCAGGGAGGCGCCGGGGCCCCAAGAGCCTCTCCATTTCGGGCGCATATACTTGCCCCATGCTGGGCTCCCCCCCCTCCCAGGTAAAGCGGGCTCCCTCGATCTGATGCAGAAAATATTGCAGGTTCAAGACAAACCGGCCACTTGCAGCTAATTTGATCAGGCCCCTCATCTTGGCCAGATCATCTGGCTCACCATAGGCCGCCAGGCCCATTACCTTGTATTCGTCCCCATATTGGGGGAATCCCAAAAATTGGGTCAAGGCTTGATAAAATAGGCCGAGGGAATGCGGGAAATAGGTTTTCCCTTTTATCTTCAGCTGGTTGCCCCGGCCAACTCCCCACATGGAACCCACGAAATCCCCGAAGCCATCCACCGAGACCACCGCGGCTTCGTCAAAGGGTGACACCATAAAGGCACTGGCAAGATGAGCCAGATGATGCTCCACATAGGAGAACTTGGCCTTCAGGCGTTCCTCTGGCAGGGCAAACTCCCTGGAGATGGTTTTCTTGAGGTCCATCACCGCGGCGGCATTTTGATAGCGGTCTTTCATTAACCTGGTGGAGGGGCGCCGGCAAATCAAAAACCAGATTTTCCGGAGCAGATTCGCTCTCGGATTCCGATTCAAGGCAATGTGGTCGATCTCTTCAATCTTGACGCCGGCCTCTTGCAGGCAGTATTGAATCGATTGCCGCGGAAAGCCGGCCCAATGTTTAACCCGCTCAAATCTTTCCTCTTCCACGGCCGCCATCAGCTTACCATCTATCAAGATGCAAGCCGAAGAATCAGCGTGGTAAGCATTAATTCCCAAAATGATCATTAGTACTGACTCTCCAACTGGGAATATAGCTCCAACCACTGAGGCCCAACGACTTGCCAGGAATAACGCCGTTCCACGAGCTGCCGTAATCTGTGGCCGCGGTCCTGCCGTTCGCTCTCACTCCAGGAAAAGACCCCCTGCAGGGCCCGGCTCAATTCTTCCACCCGTGGATGCACCAAAACTCCCCCCTCCTCTTCCCAATTGCCCAGTCCGGTCTCGTGGGTCGTAATCACCGGCAACCCGAGCGCCGCCGCCTCCAGGTTAACCAGGCCGATGACCTCGGTTTGAGACGGGGCGCAAAAGGCCCAGGCCTGCCGGTAAAGTGCCACCTTTTCTCGCCCGAAGACCGGACCCAGGAAGGTTATTTCTTCTTCCATTCCTAACTGTCTGACCAGGGACTTAAGTTCACCCGAGTAAGCGGGATCACTATCCGGGCCGGCAATGAGAAGCCGAAACTTACGTTTGGTTCCGGGAAGGCATTTGGCAAAGGCCTTGATGAGAAGGTCAACCCCCTTCACCGGATGGAGGCGGCCCAGGAAAAGTAAATATGGCTCCTCGACCGGGACAGCTGCATCATCCCCGAGATTTGCCAGGAGGGCAGCCAGTTCCTCAAGATCGATGGCATTGGGGATGACTTCTATAACTTGACCGGGGAAATACCGGACCAGCTCATCCCGTTCCCAGGGCGTAACGGCATGGAGCATCGGGAGATGCCGAAAAGCAGGATAAGCCACAGTATGCCAATATATCAGCTTTTTGAGCTTCTTGAAACTCAGCTGTTGCAAATGCCAGCTGTTGAGCATGCCGTGCGGGCTCAAAAGAGCCGGGGTTCCTTGTCGTAATGCCTCCCGAGCGGCTAACCACTGGACCCCCATCCAGATCCCATGGAGGTGAAAAATCCGGCGGGGTCCTTGGCGCAGCTGGTCCAGGTAAGACCTCAGTCCCTTGGGAAATTGCCACACGCCTCCCAACCTTGGAGGAAATTTGATCAGGTTTACCCCTAAGGGACCTGGACTCACCTCTCCCTCCGTAGTCAGGATGGTAACGGGCCAGCCCTGACCGGAAAGATAACGGCTGAGCTGGCTAATCATCCCGGTGACCCCGGAATGGGGTGAAAAATCATCGGTGAGGTGAAAAACGTGATTGGTTACCTTCATTATCTTTTACATCTTCTTGGTCATTTCAAAGTGATGTGACACTTATTTAATTTCTGCCGGGCCATCTGATGGTTCCGGCCCATGGATCCAGGACCACGTGCGCCATAATTCCCAAATAGATACGTCCCACCTGTAAATAGAAGTTCAATTCAGCAAACCATTTGGGTAAAACCCGGTTTTTAATCTGGGCTCGCCTGAACTCTCGCCACGTATCGACCTTATTCTTTACGCATTGGCCTCCTGCCCGCATGCCGACCAGGTCGCTGGGAACAAATTGGGCCCGGAGCCCTTCGCCGGCCCGCAGGAATAGTTCATAGTCCATGGCTATCCGAAAGCTCTCATCAAAGCTGCCGACTCGCTCAAAATAATGCCGGCGAGTAAATGCCGCTTGATGGGGAATCATGTTGAGCTTACGAAATTCGCGCCAGCGCCATGGATGCCCGCCGACCTTGCAAAAAGGGACTGGCTGCGGATTCTTTTCCCGGGTCAAGCTTAACATATTGCCAAATACGACATCCGCCTCTTGATGATAGAGGAGATGGGACGCCATTTGCTCTATCACGGATGGATCTAACAGTAGATCATCGGCGTTGAGATAAAGTATCCATTCGCCCTGTGCTTGGGCCAACCCTAAGTTGAAGGCATGGGCTATCCCGCGGTCCTGCCGGCTATGCCAGTAAGCTAAACTGGCTGCATAATGCTGAATAATTTCCGTTGTACCATCAGTGGAACCGCCATCAATAATGATATATTCTATCAATGGGTAACTTTGGGTTAAAACGCTTCGTATTGTTTGTTCAATAAATTCTACAGCATTATAACTTATGGTAATAATAGATATCTGAGGAAGTTTCATTGCAGATATTCCCATACCTTGGCTCTTTGGAAAAAATTATCGCATAATTCATCTAAAATTTGTATGATAATTTGGATTTTGGGGAGGGTAATTATGCTTAAAGCCAACCTTAAGATGATAAAAAATCATCCTTCCGCGAATCAATAGCTTATGCCGTTAAGCCAGAAACAGCCGACGCAGCCGATGATGACCAGACCATCTCGGGTCACCGGCCTGGTGGTGGCTCAAATCGCCAGAGGCCAGGAGGGCGTTGGCAGCAAAGGGTAATTTTAAAACCAGCTTGATTACCTTAAAATTTGTCAATGGCGCCTGCTGACAAGACTCACGTAATTAACAGGACTATGATACTAACTAATCTTACCAGGGTAAAATTAAGTATAATTATATTATTAATAACAGTAAGTTATAATATATCACTCTTTTCTTTGGGACCTCCCCTAAAACGTTTGATTGCCTCCGGCAGTATTTTTTCTACCATTAATCTAGACGATATATCCGTTCTTGAGAAGCGTTATTCTGCTTTGAAAAAAGCATTACCTCCGTATGCCACAGTAGGCTATGTACCGGTTAAGGATAAAATTAATTACGAAAACGACATTCTACATTATTTTGTAATGAAATACGCTCTGGCCCCAGTTTTAGTTGACCAAAGTAAACAATACGAATATATCATTGGTAACTTTTATAAACCCGACATTGACCCTCAAGACTACATAAATCAAATGGAAAAAAATGGATTTCAAGTTATCTATAAAATTGACGACCGATTGGTCTTATTTAGGAAAAGTGCCCAATGATCTTTTTATTATTGTTGTCATTATTTCTGCCTATTGTTACTTGGTTCATAATTATCCACCTGTATGTTATCCGCAATAGGGCTTTTTTCTATTCTTTATTAAAGATTTGTTTGGCCCTCGGGTTAGGGTTCGGTAGTTCCTCGGTCATCTTTTTCCTCTGGCGTTCGTTTATCGGTCCATCGGTTCAGGGGATCATTTTTGGGGAAACCGGGGTGCTCCTCGGATTATTTTTCCTGATGACCCGCAAAAGAGAGGCAATCGCTTACCCAGACCTCCAACCACCACAGGTGAGGAAGACCGCCGATTGGAGCCCCCAACGGCTTGTTCCACCAGTTTTTCTGGCGATCTTATTAGTTGCGTTCTTGGGCGCCATCTATAGATCGCTGAATGGTCCTCATGGTCCCTGGGATGCCTGGGCCGTCTGGAATATGCACGCCAGGTTCTTATTCATGGGCGGAGACCATTCCTACGGCGCCTTTGCTCCCCTGTTGAATAATCCGGATTATCCTCTGCTGACGCCGGCCTTTATTGCCAGATGCTGGAGTTATTATGGCACTGATACGGTGGCCGTGCCCATTATTGTGGCGCTGTCATTCACTTTTGCCTTAGTTGGCCTGGTCGTGTCAGCGGTGGCCATTTTCCGAGGCAAAATACAAGGATGCCTGGCCGGACTGGCCCTCCTGGGAACCTTGCCTTTCCTGTTCCTCGGCCTTGGTCAATATGCCGATGTGCCATTGGGATTTTTTTTCTTCGCGACCATTGCCCTGGTCAGTCTGCAAGAAGAGCCGGGGGTTAATAAACCCGGCGTGTTTCTCCTGGCGGGCCTGGCTGCCGGTCTCGGCTCGTGGACCAAAAATGAAGGCATCGTCTTTCTGGCGGCAATCTTCCTGGCTCGCCTGGTCGTCGGTTGGTTGATTGGAGGTTGGCGGAGATATTTCACCGAGATTCGTTATTTTATGATCGGACTTGTGCCGGGCTTATTGACCTTGGGATACTTTAAACTGGCTTTCGCCCCACCCAATTGGCTGGCCGGACAAACTTTGGCTGAGGCTGTGACAAAATTATTTATCGTATCCAGATATCTTTATGTAGCCAAAGAGCTGGTTTTAAGGGTTTTTTTGAACCGGGAAAATTACGATGTCCCCATTGGCATAATCTTGACAATATATTTTTTCCTTATGGGAGCTGCTATATCTGAAAAAAATCGGCCTATAATCCTGACCGGGCTCATTGCCTGCGGTTTTATGATGTTCGGTTACTCTATTGTTATAATAATAAATCCTCTTGGATTTTTAACCATGTTGCCAGCTCTTCCTCGGATAGCCTTACAAATATGGCCTATTTTAATCTTTCTTTATTTTTTAACTGTCCACTCTCCTGAAGAGTTGGCCTTGAAGAACAATATTTAACCTCGTTTAACTACTAAAGATTATAACTATGAAAGAACAAGAATTTCAAGACTACTTCTACTCCTCCAATGAGGAACGAATAATTGACTCTCTAATAATTCAACAAGTTAGACAGAATATTACTAATTTCTTGGCGGCAAATTTCAGGGGGTTGAGAAAATCTAGGTTGTTAAGCCTTGGGTGTGGCACCGGTAGTTTTGAGATAATGCTCGCACCTCTTGTAATAGAAATCGTTGGTATCGATTTTTCTGCAGTTGCTATACAAAAAGCCCAAGAACGGGCGCAAGAAAAAGGTCTGCAAAATATTGATTTCCTGGTTGGGGATGCGCTCAAAATGGAGGCGGCAGGAAAACCGTTTGATGCGGTGTTGGCCATGGGCTTTTTTCACCATTTAACTGATTTGGAAATTTTTCGGGTCTTAACCAAATGTCGGGAAGCCTTGAATCCCGGCGGGTTGATTATTGCCTTCGATCCCAGCAAAGATAGATTAGTAAATAAATTCAAGTGGATATTTTCCTATAAATATGAGAAATACCATAGCCCCAAAGAACGGGAGATGGACCTTCATGCCTTTCGCCAGGCGTTTGCTGCGGCAGGATTTGAGCAAACAGCAGTTGAGTTTATAGATTTTTTTATGATCCCGGTTGGCTGGGTGTTTCCTGCTTGTCCCGGCATCTTGGTTACATTTTTTAACAAAATTAATAATGCCTTGCTCAAGGTCGAAGTTTTAAAAACCCAGGCC
>JAPLJC010000223.1 GCA_026388765.1 Deltaproteobacteria bacterium | reverse complement strand
TGGGTGGCCAGATGCCCTGGTTCTCGCTTAACACCTCCAGCGTGGTTCCCGGTGCATTAGCATTGTCTCCGGTCAAACGCACCCGAAGAGTCTGAGTGGTATGATTAATATTCGCAAAAGAAATCGGTAGCGTGATCGAACTGAGATTGTAATCACCCCCGGTCACTGTGAATTGCCCCGCCGCCCTTAAGGGTAAAGGTCCCGTTAAAGGAAGAGTATTTACAAACGCTGCCACAACATTGTTCGTCGGATGAAATCCTCCGCCACTATCAAAGTTATCGAAGATAACTGCTGCTTGTAGACCCGTGGCAAGAAATGTCATTGCCAGAAATGCGAAAATGCTGCAGGCCAACTCCGAGAACCGCGAGCTTCGCTTAGCAAAACGGAATTTCTGGGACTGAGGCATGGCGCCCGTCATTGACATGGCCTTCTCCTTTCAAGGTTTCTTGTTGGGGCTGCTTCCTAATAAAAACCGAAATTATGCGGCAGACTTGGCCACCGCAGTCAAAAATGATTTTGGGGAGCCATCCTTTTGTAGCCGAGATGTCTGATGCCAGCGATGATAGCATAAATTTCCATGAAATTGTCAAAAAAACTAGCCAGATACAGTGTTAATTGCTATATATCCGGCATATTTCCGTTTCTGTAGGAAGTGGAGTCTTGCTTAAAAAAAATGGCTCCCAAGCAGGAGCTTGGGAACCAGAAGATGTTGGTGGGGCGGGCCTCCGGGCCCACCTTCAGCCGGGCGGCCGGGGACGGCCACCCCACCGCTATTCTCAAAACTCGAAACTCCAAACTCGAAACTCGAAACTTAATATCCCTCCTCCGCCGCCAGATCCTCCTCCCTGACCTTACCCTTAAAGAGAAAATGTACCCACACCTGATAAGCGATGACGATGGGCACAAAGGTCAGGGCCACTCCCAGCATGATCTTCAGGGTCAGGGGGCTGGAGGCGGAATTGGTAATCGTCAGGCTGTGGGCCGGATCGATGCTGGACGGCAGCAGATTGGGATAGAGCCCCACCACCCCGAACATGGTGACACTGACGATGGTGACGCACGAAGCAAACCAGGCCTTCCACCAGGCCCCCTGGCGCATGAACACATAGATCATGACCAGGGCCGCCACGGCCAGGACCGGGATGAGGAAGAGCACCGGGGTTTGGGCGTAGTTGACAAAAAGCGTGGTGGCTCGTGAGCTGGCGAACAAGAACAGGGCCGCCACCACCAGGAGCGGCCACCACAATTTCGCGGCCATGGCCGCGGCCCGCTCATGCAGGACGCCTGCGGATTTCACCGCTAGCCACAGGGCCCCGTGCACCAGAAAGAGCAGCAGGAAGAGCACGCCCCCGGCCAGGCCGTAAGGATTGATCAGGGTGAGCAGGCCCCCCTGGTAGAGGCCGCCCTCGCCGATGGGCAGGCCCCGGAAGATATTGGCGAAGGCCACCCCCAACAGCAGGGCCGGCAGGAAGCTGCCGAGCGTCAGGCAGCTATCCCAAAGGCATTTCCACCTGGGGCTGTCCACCTCATTACGGAAGGCAAAGGAGACGCCCCGCAGGATCAGGGCAAATAGCACCAGCATCAAGGCGGAATAGAGGCCGCTGAACATCACCGCGTAGGTGGTGGGGAAGGCGGCGAAGGTCACTCCGCCGGCGGTGATGAGCCAGACTTCGTTGCCGTCCCAAAACGGCCCCATGGCCCGGTAGACCAGCTGGCGCTCGGTGTCGGTCTTGGCCAGGAACGGCATCAAGGTCCCCAGACCCAGGTCGAACCCGTCCAACATAAAATAGACGGCCCACAGGATGCCCCACAGTAAAAACCAGATAGTCTCCAACATCGCTTAACCCTCCACCTGGACGGCCGCCGCCGTGGCCGGCTCCGGCCCCCGTCGGGCATGTTTGCTGACGAGGTAGAACGCCACCGCTCCCAGTAAGCTATAGACGGCGATAAAGGCCACCAAAGTCGCCGCCACCTGGGAAGCGGCAATGGGTGAGACCGCATCCGAGGTTTTCATCAGGCCGTAGACGATCCAGGGCTGCCGCCCCACCTCGGTGACGATCCAGCCCGCCTGCAAGGCGATATAAGGGAGCGGCATGGCATAGAGCATCACTTTCAGGAAGGCGGGGCTGGACTCCAGCTTCTTGCGCTTGAACCAGCCCCACACCGTCAGCACCCCAAAGAGGAGGCCCAGACCCACCATCAGCCGGAAGGCCACGAAGGTCAGGGTCACCGGGGGCCGCTCCTCCTTGGGGAAGTCCTTGAGCCCCTTGACTGTGGCCGTGGGCGTATGATAGGCCAGAAGGCTCAACAAACCCGGAATCTGGCCGAACTCCACGGAGT
>JAPLJC010000115.1 GCA_026388765.1 Deltaproteobacteria bacterium | reverse complement strand
GCGCCGCGGCCAAAATGATGCTGATGATGGTCCTCTTGAGCAGGGCTATCTTCATCTCGGAAAACTCCTCAGGCCGTCTTTTATCGTCCCCTAATCCACCAGCAGCAGCAGCGGCGCAATAATCGCAGACACCCCGCCGGCGTTGTAGGTGTATACCACTTTCCCATCTTCATCGAGGACTGTAATCCGGTTCAGGTTAGCCACGGTAATGGTGCTGCCCCCGGCGCCTTTTTGGAAGAGCACGTGGCCTTGGTAATCCTGCAATTTATAATTTATTTCGTTTTGCGTATTGATGGTAAGTGAATTATAGCGGCCGCCGCCCAGAATGGTAACCACGTCGTTGCCATCGGTCAGGTCATATGCCATGGTATTATTGCCTTGGCCACCGTACATCTTAATAATATCATCACCCTGACTTCCTGTTACCTCCATATTGTTATTTCCCGCCCCGCCATATTGCTCAATATAGGCTGTTCCAGTATTAGCGCCATCATTTATAGTCATTTTATTATTACCCTGCCCGCCCGCCTGGATAAAGGTCTGGTTTCCGGTCGTCCCGCCATTCGCATATAGAGTAGAGTCGGCCTGGCCGCCAAACTGGTAAACCGTACTATTGCCGTCGCCGATAGAGGTCTTTTGGGTGCTGGTCTGGGCTCCCCCGACCTGGAGCAGCCAATCATTTCCGCCACCGCCACTAATAATTTGAGTTACGTTACCCGTGCCGCCGTACTCGGCAATCATATCGTTGCCGGTAGTGCCAAATTCTATCTGGGTCACATCACCGCTAGTGCCCCTATCATCATCAATCTTAGACATGTTAAAGCCTACATTGGGCGGCGGCATGGGGATAGGCGGCGGCGGCGGGGGCAGGGGCCCCGGCAGGCCACCATAAGCCAGGGACACCGGCAACAGCGCCGCGGCCAAAATGATGCTGATGATGGTCCTCTTGAGCAGGGCTAGCTTCATCTCTGAAAACTCCTGGTACGATCCAAGATTAGCGGCAGACTTAGCGGCCCCTGACCAAATTAGCGCCGTGGCCCGTTCCCCGAGTTTGAACCCTAAAACGATCCTCTTCCCGAAGGGAACTTTTCGTCAGAGACAGAATAACACAATCTTTAATAAAAATCTTAACCAACCATAATCCAGAACAAGGCTGCATCGCCCCAAAAACCGACCGTATCTAAGGCCCATGGCGGGACGATTTGGGGGCAGGCAAGGGTTTAATATAAGCAGAAGTTTTAGTGGTACAGGCCTCTGGCCTGTGAAGAACACAGGCTGGAAGCCTGTGCCACTAAAAAACCGCCGGGGGCGGCGGTTCCACAGGTTTTTCCTTGGCCGTCCTGGCATCTTGGCGTGAGATAATTACTTGCTGCCGCCTTGCTTGTGCCAAAGCTCGGCGATCAACTCCGCCTGGCGCCGGGCCGCGCCCTGGTGCGGGGTCAAGGCCGCCTGGGCCTTAGACCCCAGCTCCCGACGTCGCTCCGGGTCTTGAAGTAAGTTGGCGGCCGCGGCGGCCAGGGAGGCGGCGTCCGAGACCTCGAGGCCGGCTCCGGCCTCCTCCAGAATGGCCTGAGCCCAACGGAAGTTTTCCAGGTGCGGCCCATAGAGGGGAGATAAACCCCAGGCGGCGGGCTCCAGGAGGTTCTGGCCGCCATGGGGAATGAGGCTGCCGCCCACGAAGGCCAGGTCAACGGCGCCGTAGAGGCTGAAAAGGTCGCCGATGGTGTCCACCAGCACCACGGGATGGCGCCGGGACTCTTGGCCCGCTTTCAGCGCGCTCCACAAATGAAAGGGGAGGCCGCGACTCGTCAACAATTCGCCCAGGGCTGAGGCGCGCTCGGGATGCCGGGGGGCCAGGACCAGCAGTAAAGCAGGGTAGGGGGCCCGGAGTTGCTCATATGCGGCCAGCACCACCTCTTCCTCACCCGCATGGCTGGAAGCGGCCAGCCAGACCGGCGCCGCCGCAACAGAGGCCGCGTCAGCCCCTTGCAGCAACCGCTGAAATTCCCGGGCCTGGGCCTCATCCCGAGCCTTTAGACGGCGGTCGCATTTCAGGTTACCGGTGAGATGTAATCTGTCCAAGTCCAGCCCCAACTCTCGCAGACGCTGATAATCAAGGGAAGTACCGGCAGTAACAAGGTCATAATTACTAATAATATTATTAAAATACCAACGATATCTAAGATATCTTCTGAAGGTATGATCAGAGATCCTGGCGTTGGTTAGGACCAACAGGATCCGGCGCTGATGGGCTAACTCCAAGAAATTAGGCCAGATTTCCGATTCCAGGGTAACGGCCAGATGAGGCCGCAGCCGCTCCAGGTAACGCCGCACCGCCCAGGGAATATCCAGGGGAAAGTAACAAACCACCGCCCCCAAAGGAGTGAAATGCTTGCGGGCCAGGGCCTGGCCGGTTTCGGTGCCCGTGGTGACTATTAGCCCTGCTAGGGGCAACAGTTTTTTTAGCTCCCGGGCCAGGGGCACCGCCGCCTGGATTTCCCCCACAGAGGCCCCATGCAACCAGATCCGGGGATACCCCGGCGGCGGCCCGGCCGGAAGCTGTAATCCCAGGCGGGGCCGAAAGCTTTCGCCCCGGCCCCGGGATTTGAGGTGCCAATAAAACCAGGGCCAACCCACCAGACCGGCCAGGTTGCTCAATCCCCGATATACCTGTAATAACGCCTGATTATAATCCATTACTAGTAAGTCTTATTAAGTTTTAAAAGCCACTGGTCCCGGACCTTGCGGTAATCCGCCAGGATCTGCCCGTGGTCAAAGACCAACAACTGCGGCAAGTCTTCTGGAAGGAAAATCTCCAGGCTCCGGGCGTCGTCCGCGGCCCGGGGTGTCCCAGACGCTTGGGCTACAAACACGGTGCTGATGTTGTGTTGTCTGGGATCCCGCCGCGGGTCGGAATAAGTGTGGAATTGCCCCAGAAGCTCTACTTCCAGACTCGTTTCTTCCCGAGCCTCCCGCCTGGCCGCATCTTCCAGTGACTCGCCGTAGTCCACGTAACCTCCGGGCAAGGCCCAGCCCAGCGGTGGATTGACTCGTTGAATAAGAATCAGGCCCTGATCCTGGATTTCGATGATGAGGTCCACCGTGGGCACCGGATTACGGTGGCGTTGGAGGACATTGCCACATTTCGGGCATTTTTCTTCGATCCACATGTGTTAGTTTACATAATATATATTATCAGACGTTATGATTAGGGCCCCTGAAACTCCCGCTTAGAAAATTTTTTAAGATCCTGATAATTTACCGAGACAATTTGCCAGGAGCCCGTCTTAGCCTGCCGCCTCATCTGAAAGTGAAAAGGTTCCTGGCTTTTGGGATCCACCAGGGTCACCCGGGCCTCCTCACCCTGAACCTCGATCTGCGCCGTTGTCGCCGCCGCGGCGATGGCCAGGATTTGAGTATTATTCAGATTTAGCAGGTACTTTTCCATCAGCCCCCGAATGTTCTTTTCAAAGCTTTCAAAAAGCTTGGGCAATAACGTCCGGGTGAATTTATTTCCCAGTTGCCGGCTTAACCGGCTCCAATCGTCTTCCTTTTGATCTTTTTTGGCTTTTGGTTCATCCAGGTCTTGACCGGCGCAGTCGATGAAATTATTAAAAATAGCCTTTAAATCTACATAGTTAAAGAATTGCGGCATATCTTTGGTCTTGAGGGCCAGGGCCATGCGCTGCAAGGCGTACCGGGGTGAACTAGCCCAATGCCAGTAGAGCCCACCGGCCAGAGCGCCGCCCAGAACCACGATGGTGAGCAGGATCAACCAGGTCCGACGGCGCATGCGACCTCCTTATGGTTACTTGGCTTTAACATCCTTTTAAGGTAGATATACTATAACCTGAAGATGGAATCGAGACTATGACACCGGAAAAATTATTCTCCCGATACCCGTTGGATAACGGGTTAATTCTGGAATTTTGGGACCTGTCCCGGCCGATGGCCGGAGATCGCTGGCTGGTAGTGCTGGAGGCCCGCCTCGCTATTCCCCTGGGTGCTGCGACCCTGCCCCCGGACCTTTTGGGCCGGGAGGCGGAAATCAGCCGCGCCCTGGGACCGGAGATCGTTTTCTCGCAACGACATGAGCGCATCTTCATCGCCGCCGGCGAATATCCCGCGACTTTGAAAGAAATCGAGGCCCGACTGCTTGCCCTGGCGCCATCCTACCTGGCGCACCCCGAATTCGCCCGCCGCTTCATTCGGAAGAGATTTACGGAATTCCAGGAAAAAGAGCGCTGGCAACGTCAGCAAACCCAGCAATGACAAGGGTTTTGAAGGCCGACCGCATATAACGCCCGTAGAGCGTCGATTTTCCGGCAGGCAATGGTTTAGCCTTGCCTCAACCAACCCCAACCTGCGAGTTCGGTGATTTTACCGAAAACAGAAAATAGGAAACTGTATGGATTATTGGTCAACAGGCAAATCAGAATTGCCGGTGGTGCGGATAACCGGCAAAGGGATGCGCTGGCAGCGCACCGGCCACCCCTGGCTATACCGGGACGACCTGGTCGGCGAGGTCAAGCTGCCGCCGGGTGAACTGGCCGCGGTGTTGGGTCCTGGGGACCGTTTTCTGGGTCAGGCCTTTTACAGCGCCGCCTCCCGCATTGCCCTGCGGTTCGTCACTCAAGGCGAGGAATCGGTGGACCGCGATTTTTGGGAGCGGCGCCTTAATCGGGTCATGGAATACCGTCAGCGAGTGGTCCAGGACAGTGACGCCTTTCGGCTTATTTACGCCGAGGCCGATGGCTTTCCGGCCCTGGTGGCGGACTCCTATGGCGGCCACCTGGTCTTGCAGGCCAATCACCCGGGCCTGGCGCGGCGCTTACCGGAAATCATCGATTTGCTGGAGCACCACCTGCATCCGCAGTCCATTACCCTGCGCCACGATGCTGAAGTCCGCCGACTGGAGGAACTGCCGCTGGAAGTCAAAACGGTGACCGGGGAACTGCCCTCCCGGGTGGCGGTCCAGGAAGGCGGGGTGCGCCTCTGGGTGGATATCCGGGCTGGGCAGAAGACCGGGCTATTCCTGGACCAGCGGGAAAACCGGGCCGCCGCTGCCCGCTACGCCCGGGGCCGGGTGCTGGATGCCTTTTCCTACCAGGGGGCCTTTGCCATGCACCTGGCCCCCCGGGCCGAGCACGTCACCCTGGTGGAGAGTTCCGTCGCGGCCCTGGAGATGGCCCGGGAAAACGCCGCCCTTAACGGTTTGGATAATATCGAGCCGGTTAAGGAAAATGTCTTCGCCTACCTGAAAAATTCGGTGGCCGCGGGGAACCGCTTCGATTGCATTGTCCTGGACCCGCCGGCCTTTGCCAAGAGCCGGGGGGAGCACGCCGCGGCCGTCAAGGGCTACCGGGAAATCAACCGCCGGGCCTTCCAGCTTCTCAACCCCGGCGGGGTCCTGATCACCTGCTCCTGCTCCTATAACCTGAGCGAGCCGGATTTCCTGGGGATCGTCCGGGAGGCCGCGGCCGAGGCCCATCGGCAGGCCAAGCTCATCGAGCGCCGGGGCGCCGCCAAAGACCACCCGGCCCTGCTCTCCCTGCCGGAGAGCCTCTATCTGAAGTGCTTTATCCTGATGGCCGATTGAATTCTAAATTATAGGTGGGGGGCCGTCACTGGCCTCCCAAATACAGGCGGGCGCGGAGGCCCGCCACATTTTTTTGCATTTCCCGCCCTAACCCCTCCTCTACGAAAGTTTGGACCGCCATTTATAGCAAATTGCGCTTGACAGATCGTACCAATTATACATACTAATACATATAAATATTCATATTGTCGAGGGTGATGGCATGAGAACAACCCTGAACATCGAAGACGAATTGCTGGCCAAGGCGGCGAAATTGACCGGTATTAAGGAAAAGACCTCTCTGGTCAGGCTCGGTCTGGAAGCCTTAGTAGCCAGGGAAAGCGCCAAGAGGCTCGCGGCTTTGGGGGGAAGCGAACCGAACCTGGAGATGATCCCCCGCAGAAGAATTGAAGAATCATAACATGGTCCTGGTTGATACTTCGGTTTGGGTGGCGCATCTGCGGCAAGGGGCGATTGGACTGGAAACCCTGCTGCACAAAGGCTTAGTGGTATGCCACCCCTTCATCGTGGGCGAACTTGCCTGTGGTAACCTCCGGAACCGGAGTGAGATTATTTCTCTTCTTGAGACTCTTCCTGGGGCAATCCGGCCTGAACATGAAGAAGTAATGCAGTTTATCGAAAATTATCGCCTTATGGGAAAAGGTTTGGGCTACCTTGATATGCACTTGCTGGCTGCGGCCAGGTTGACCGGGGTTCCCCTCTGGACCCTCGACAAAAAGCTCCATGAGGTTGCCCAACAACTGCAATTAGTCCCCTGATTTTCTTTATCAGGCTGTTTCGGCACTGCCTTACCCCCTCCCCTATCGTTTCAGTAACCCCGCATTGACTGGACCGGCCACTTCCAATAGAATGAAGCATGTCCGTAAAGATTCCTGGCTGGAGCCTGATTCCGGCTCTGTTCCTGGGTTTATGCCTGGCGGGGGCCGCCCCGGCGCCCGCGGCCGCTCCCCCTACCCCGCCCCAGCCTCAGATTCTGGAAGCGTCTTTGGCTCCTCGTAGCGCCAAGATTCTGCGCCAGGTGGCCCTGGATTATAAACCCCAGATGTCCCCCGCCGATCGGGAGCGGGACCTGCTCAAAAAGATCGCCCTGGCCAAGCGCCTTTTGGACGTGCGGCGTTTGGTGGAACTGCGCAAGGAAGCCCAGTCCTTGATCCAGCCGTCACAAGAGGTCTCTTGGGAGGCCTTGCGAAATCGCCGCCTGCCCAACGGCGACCGGGTCGGGGTTACCCTGAGCGCCCCCGTCTGGGTGCCGTCTCGGGACCAAAAGCTCCAGACCTACTGCGCCTTCGAGAAGAAATGGCAGACCGTGGCCCAGACCACGCCGCGGAAATCCGGCTACGTCTGGTTTGACCCCTCCATGGCCGACATCAATAATAAGTCCCGTTACCGGGCCGAGACCATCCAGTTCGAGGTGAACAGCAAGTTCGCTCCCTTCGTGGCCCTGCTCCTGGAGTACATCTTCCGCGAGGGTTATTATGACCCGGCTAAACGGGTGCCGCTCATGACGGTGCGGGGCGGCGAGGACACCTTTGCGGTGAGCGCCTGGACCGCCCCGGTGACCGCGGAGTGCCTCAGCTTCCCGGACAGCGAGGGCGATTCGCTGGCTGCCACCGTGGCCCTGTGCCAATACAATGATCTCTCGGAGATTTTCCACGGCCACCACGCCCCCGGGTCCAATCACCGCCTGGGCCTGGCCCTGGACCTCAATGACTTCAACTACCCTGGGGTGGTGGACGGCGTCCCCAACCCCATCAGCCGCTCTATCCGCCAATATAACCGCGACGCCATGTACAAACTCGACGCCCGGCAAATGCCCGCCTGGGTCTACCGGGCCGCCAAGTGGCAGGGCCTCCGCCTCCCCCAGGAATGGACCTACGTCGGCTATAATACCGACTGGGAGCACGTGGACGTGGGCACGAAATGAAGACAGTGGCCATTGGTAAGTAGTCATTTTTACGTTAGTTTTTGCGTTTTTAGGCGCCAAGACATAAATTTTCAGTAAAAAAGTGTTAAATTCGGGGCCTTATTTTGGTGAACCTGGGACGTTTGGCAGAATCACCGTTTCAGTGAAGCCTCTCTGTTCCGCAAATTGTGACGGGGCAAGTCAGATAAAAACCGTTGGGGTAATGGAGTTAACCCTCTTATATTTCGGATGATTTCTTAGGAACGCCGCCCGCGTAGCGGAACAAGAGCAGGTCTATTCAGGCATCGCGCCTTTCATGCAACCACAGGATTAGGCGCCAGACGCCGGATTGGCAAGGTTTATCTCAAGGATAGGATAAGGGCCAGAAAGGACGGGGCGATTGGCGCAGAAACGGGTGTGCCGGTTATTTTTGCACACCATACAGGATGGAATCTAATAGTAGGGCGGGCGTCCCGCCCGCCAATCTCATAAAATTTGGTAGCCGCAGGCTTTAGCCTGCGCTGCCCAGGCGGGACGCCTGTGCCACCAAAGTAATTATAGGGCGGCTTATGGCCGCCGAAAATTCTAACTACCATGCAATAGGCTTTCGTTATTTCACTGAAAACCGTGTTAAAAGACTTCATCAACCAACTCAAAAACTCCGCCGAGCATCGGGATATTCTGACGCATTACCGGCATTTGCCCGAGCAGGCGGCGGAGTATGGGGATACCACCCTGCCGCCTGACCTGGTGGCGGCCTTGCAGCGCCTGGGCATCCCCCGCCTCTATCGCCACCAGGCCGAGGCCCTCAAGGCTATCCGGGCCGGCCAGAACCTGCTGGTGGCCACACCCACCGCCAGCGGCAAGACCCTGATTTACAATCTACCGGTCATGGAGAGCCTGCTCAAGGACCATGAAGGCCACGCCCTCTATCTCTTCCCCCTGAAGGCCCTGGAGCAGGACCAGCTCAAGGCCCTGAAGGAACTGGACGCCGCCCTGCCCTCCCCTTTTCTTAAGGCCGCGATTTATGACGGCGACACGCCGCCCTCCCAGCGCCAGGCCATCAAGGCCAAGCCGCCCCATGTGCTCATCACCAACCCGGACATGCTGCATATGGGACTGATGCCGTTTCACGCCTCCTGGTCCGGCTTTTTTGCCGGCCTCAAGTTCGTGGTCATCGACGAAGTGCACACCTACCGGGGCATCATGGGCAGCCACATGGCCCAGGTGCTGCGCCGGCTGAAGCGCCTCTGCGCTTACTACGGCTCCCGGCCGCAATTTATCCTGTCCTCCGCCACCATCGCCCAGCCGGATTCTTTTGTCAGACATTTAACCGGCCTAGAAGTGGAGACGATCTCCGAAAGCGGCGCGCCCCAGCCCGGGCGCCACTATCTCTTCCTCAACCCCCCGGCCGGGGCGCCGTCGGTGGCGGCCCAGATCTTTGCCCGGGCCGTCCGCGAGGGCCTCAACACCATCTGCTTCACCCAATCCCGCAAGCTCACCGAGCTCATCCACGTTTGGTCGCTGCGGCTAGTGCCGGAGCTGAAGCGCTACATCAGCTCCTACCGGGCCGGGTTTTTGCCGGAGGAGCGCCGTGAGATCGAGCAGGCCATGGCTTCGGGCAAGATGCGGGGGGTGATCTCCACCAGCGCCCTGGAGATGGGCATCGACATCGGCGGCCTGGACGTCTGCATCCTGGTGGGCTACCCCGGCACCATGGTCACTACCCGGCAGCGGGCCGGCCGGGTGGGCCGCCAGGGCCGCGATTCCCTCATCGTCCTGGTGGCCCAGGCCGACGCCCTGGACCAGTATTTCATCAAGTACCCGGACGAGTTCTTCGGCCGCCCCCTGGAGACCGCGGTGGTGGACCCGGACAACCCTTACGTGGTCAAGGCCCATCTCCCCTGCGCCGCCCAGGAATTGCCGCTCCGGGTCGACGCTGAGGCTTATTTCGATCTTAAGGCGTATGAGCCGGTCATCAATGAGCTGGCCCGGGAACGCCGCCTGCTGCACTCTGCCGCGGGCGACGCCTGGTTCGCCCGGGACCGGTTTCCCCAAAAGGAAGTAAACATCCGGGGCGTGGGCGAAAGCTTCGCCATCTTCCAGGTCGGCAAGAAGCGGCCCCTCGGCTCCGTCGACGGCCACCGGGCCTTGCGGGAATGCCACCCGGGTGCGGTCTATCTCCACAAGGCCCAGACCTGGGGGGTGGAGCGCTTGGACCTGGAGCGCCGCAACGTTTGGGTCAACCCCATCGAGCCCAATTATTTCACCCGCATCCAGACGGACAAGGAGACGGAAATCCTGGAGATCATGGAGACCCGCCAGGTAGCGGCCTTCACGGCCCGCACCGGACGTCTCAAGGTCACCGAACACATTATGTCCTACGAGAAGCGACGCCTGCCCGGCCAGGAGCTCTTGGGGATGGTCTCTCTGGACCTGCCGCCCCAGATCTTCGAAACCGTGGGCATGTGGCTGGAGATCCCGGACGCCGTCAAAAACGCCATTTACGCCGCCGGGGGCCACTTCATGGGCGGCATCCACGCCCTGGAGCACGTCCTCATCAGCATGTTCCCGCTCTTCGCCCTGGCGGACCGCTACGACATCGGCGGCATCTCACACCCGGCGCACCCCCAGGTCGGCCGGGCCGCCATCTTCATCTACGACGGCTACCCCGGCGGCGTGGGCCTGTCGGCCCGGGCCTTTGAGATCCTGGAAGACTTGCTCAAGCGCTCCCAGGAGGTTACCGATGCCTGCCCCTGCGAGGACGGCTGCCCCTCCTGCATCCACTCCCCCAAGTGCGGCTCGGGCAACAAACCCCTGGACAAAGAGGCGGCGGTAAGCATCGCCGCCATGCTCCTCGGGTTGGAAGAGCCTGAAGGCGTCGCCGATGTCCCGTATGCGGAGGCCGCCATCATCCCTGCCCTCAACGCCGACGAACCCGTCACCGGCGGCACCTGGCTCACGCAGCGCAAGATAGGAATTATGGACCTCGAAACCCGCTGCTCCGCCGCCGACGTGGGCGGCTGGGGACAGTGCCACCTTATGGGGGTCTCGCTGGCCGTGGTGCACGAAACCCATACGGGGGTCGCCACCACCTACCGGGAACACGACCTGGAGCGCCTCGGCCAGCGCTTAGCCAAGCTGGACCTCGTGGTGGGCTTCAACATCAAGCGTTTCGATTACCGGGTGTTGCAGCCCTACACCAAGATCAGGCTGGCGGAGGTGCCCACCCTGGACCTCCTGGAGGAGATTAACGCCATCCTCGGCCACCGGCTCTCCCTCAACCATCTGGCGGAGCATACCCTCGGGGAGCAAAAGACCGGCGACGGCCTGCTGGCCCTGGAGCTCTTCGCCGCAGGGAAATGGGAGGAACTGGAATCTTACTGCCGCCAGGATGTCGTCCTCACCCACCGCCTCTTCGAATACGGGGCGCAGCATGGCCACCTCCTTTACCAACACCGCCAGGGTTCCCTGGTGCAGGTGCCGGTGGACTGGCGCGAAGAGCGCTTTTTCGACAAGTCCGCCTAATAATCCCCAGCCTCTTACTGTACTAGTCCGATCCGGCCAGCCCCAAATTCCGACTCGACCTAAATTGCCGGCGTATTTTGACCAAAATATTATAATTTTAACCCCTCTTTCCCTTGCCCTTTGTCCCAAGGTGCTTTATTATTTGAAAAAACTTTTATCAGCAAGGGGGCCGTGATGAAATTGAGAAATAAGAGCATTGCTCTGGGCTGTTGTCTGTCGCTGGTTATCTTTTTTTGCGCCGCGCCGCTGTTGGCTGCCGAGACGGAACCCAAGGTAGGCCAGACGGTAGGTGCGGTGAAGTTTGCCAAACCCATCTCCGAGGATGACGCCAAATACCTGGGGCTGGCGAAAGCTGAAGAATTTACCCTCAAGGACGTCAAATCGCCTTATGTCTACGTGGAGCAGTTTAACACCAGTTGCCCCCACTGCATGCATCAGGCCCCAATCTTGAACGACCTCTACAACAAGGTGCAGCAGGACGCCGCTCTGAAGGACAAGCTGAAGTTCATGTCCGTGGGGCAAGGCAATGATGAGATGGGGGCGAAGGGCTGGAAGGTCATTCAAAAGGTGCCCTTCCCGGTGATCCCCGACCCCAACAGCGGCCTGGGCAAGGCCCTGAATTTCAGCCCCTATCCGGTCTCCATGGTTCTAGATAAGAACGGCAAGATCCTTTGGGTTGAGATCGGCGCCTTTGAAAGCGCCGACGACGCCTTGAAGGCCATCAAGGCCGTAGTGAAATAAGGACTGCGCGCTTTCCCCTCGGAAATGGGACAGGCCAGCGGGGTTTTTCGCCGTTTGGCCTGTCCTTTCCTCGTATTTGACTTTTGCCACCATCGACCCTAAATTAACCCTAAGCTCAGCGAAGCATATCGACTTGTTGAAATGCTTCGGTCGCCTTGCTCCCTCAGAATGACCGCGAGCCTAAGTTATCCATAAATTTATCAATAACTGTATCGTTGCGGGAAATTGGTTCAGATTTTTTCTTTGATTAAAAACTGAAAACTGCCGAGTTTATTCAAGGACTCGAGACATGGATCTGCAAGCCATTCTGGTAGCTACGGATTTTTCCGAGTGCTCCGGCGCCGCGTTTCAGCTGGCCAAGAAGCTGGCCCGGCGCTTTGGGGCCAAGATCATCCTGCTGCACGTCATCAATCAGCGGGTGGTGGAAGGTCTGGCCGAACATTTGCGCCAGGAGCCCGAGGCTCTCTTGCCCGAGTTCCGGGAGCGGGCCCAGCAGCAGTTGAGCCAATTCCTCAAGCGCGTCAGGCCCGAACAACTGGTGGTGGATAGCATGGTGGCGGTGGGCTTGCCCTTCCAGGAGATCGCCGTGGTGGCTCGCGACCTGGCGGTGGACCTGGTGGTCATGGGCGGCTACGGCCGGGGCGGCCGGGGTCCCATTGAGAAGGTCTTTTTCGGCTCCACCGCCGAAAAAGTGGTGCGCCTGCTGCCCTGTCCGGTGCTGTGCGTCCCGCCGGCCGCAGAGGAGAAATAGCCGATGCGCCTGGTCATTGCCGCGATCTGCCTGACTTTAACCCTTGCCTTGCAGCCGTCGCCTGTCCGGGCGGACCTGGCGGTGGGCCAGTTCTTCCCGAACCTGACCCTCAGCGGCGCCCTCTCCGGCGCAGACCAGGCCTATCTGGGCCTGACCCGTCCCGGTCCTTTCAGCTTGAAGGATATCCAGGCGCAATACGTGCTCGTGGAAATCTTCTCCGACAGTTGCCCCCATTGCATGCTGGCGGCCCCTGGCGTCAACCGGCTCTATCGCTTGATTGAAGGCATTCCCAAGTTGCGGGGGAAAAACGGCCAGAACGCGGTCTTAAAAATGATGGCAGTGGGCTTCTATGGCAAGGCAGCGGCCATGGAGGTTTGGCGGATAAAATATGAGGTGCCCTTCCCGCTGATCCCGGACCCCCAGGCCGTGTTGGGCAAGGCCCTGGACATCCCCGGCACCCCCACCTACGTGGTCCTGGACCAACAGGGGCGAGTTCTTTTTGTGCATGCCGGTGAGATGGGCAGCCCGCAAAAATTCTTGCGGCAGATTTTGGCTAAACTGGGGTTTTAGCAGGTTATTGAAAAGACCGGCGACCGGAGACAGGAGAAAATCACCGGTCCTCGGTCTTCGGTCCCCGGTCTTTTTTTAAACTGGAAAATCGACCTTGATCTTGAAGATTTCCTGGGCCGGCAGGCTCAGGACCTCCACCCCGGAGGCCTTCGAGATTTCCGCCAGGATCTGGTCCAGCCGCTCCAGCGACTCGGCGATGAGGGTAAACCAGACGTTGAAGTGGTGGCGCCGCAGGTAGTTGTGGGTCACCCCGGGGTAGCGGTTAACCACTTCCACGAAGTGCGCCAGCCTCTCCGGGGCCACGTGGGCGGCGCACAGGGTGCTGGTGTAGCCCAGCTTGCGGGAGGTGAAATTGGCCCCGAGGCGCCGGATGACGCCGCTCGCCGTCATGGCCCGCACCCGCCGCACCACTTCCGCCTCTGGAGCCCCTACCCTGCTGCCCACCTCCTCATACGGCCGGGAGACGATGGGAAAATGAGACTGGATTTCGTTCAAGATGGCCTTGTCCAGGTCGTCTAAAGCCCCGGTTGCCGCTTTCCGGTTTTCGGTTTTCGGATTCTTCATAAATTAACCAACCGGTTCTTCGTAAGGGCAAATGGGGTCTTCCGCCAGGACGTCGCCGGTCAGGGCATAGGCCCGGGCCCGGCAGCCGCCGCAGACCTTGCGGTACTGGCAGGTGTGGCACTTGCCCCGGTAGTCGTCCACCCTTCTCAATTGCTGAAACAGATCGGAATTGGCCCAGATTTCCGGAAAGGGCGTCTCCCGGATGTTTCCCGCCACCAGTTCCAGGTAGCCGCAAGGCTGCACCTCGCCCCTGTAGGAAACGAAGGCGAAGCCCTGGCCACCCAGGCAACCTTTGGTCATGGCCTCCATGCCGTGGCTGGTCGGGGTGATCTTCTCGGCCCGCTCCGCGGCGTCCTGGCGCCACAGGCGGTAGAACTGCGGGGCGCAGGTGGGCTTGATAAAGAGCCGGCCTTCCTTTTGCCGCGCCAGCAGCCAGCGCAAAGTCTCTTCGTATTCCTCGGGGTTAACCACCTGGTCCCGGATCTCCTCGCCCCGGCCGGTGGGCACCAGCACGAAGACGTGGTGGGCCGCGGCCCCTAACGAGATGGCCAGCTCATGAATGGCCGGCAGCTCCTTCCGGTTGGCCCGGGTGACGGTAGTATTGATCTGGAAGGGCAGCCCGGCCTCCCGGGCCGCGGCGATGCCGGCCAGCGCCCCCTCATAGGCGCCGGGGACGGCGCGCAACTGGTCGTGGCTGGCTGCCGCGGCCCCGTCGATGGAGATGGAGAGCCGCTGGATGCCCACCTCTTTGAGGCGGGCGGCGATCTCGTGCGTCAGGAGCGTGCCGTTCACCGCCATGACCATGCGCAGGCCGCGGCCAGTGCCGTGGGCCGCCAGGTCGAAGATGTCGTCCCGCAGCAGGGGCTCGCCGCCGGTCAAAATCACCACCGGCTGGCCCATGGTGGCCAGGTCGTCCAAGAGGGCGAGGCCTTCAGCCGTGGTCAGCTCCCCGGGGTAAGGCCCGGAGCCCGCTGCGGCCCGGCAGTGTAGACAGGCCAGGTTGCAGCGCCGGGTGGTCTCCCAGGCCAGCAGGCGGAGGGGGGGATATTTGTTCTCCGTGCTGTCGTGTTTAGTAGGCTTCATAGGTTAAATACCGATTCTGTGATTCCTCTTAAGGTAGTGATAGAAACCGGTTCGTCCAGATAATTTAACCTTTTTATGCACAGGTTGAAAACCTGTGCCACCAGGTTTCTGCATATGAATTTTGGATACTATCCTTAGGTTACGTTGCATTTACCAGAATTTAGGGGAAGGATTGCAAGTTGTAAATTGTCTTGGTGGCACAGGTTTTCAACCTGTGCTTCAGTCGTCACTTTCGTAAAGCCAGGGATATTCTTCCGGAGTAGAGGCCAGCGCTGCCTTCACCGGATTGTTTCTAATATACTGCCACTTTTCTAAAAATTCTGCTTCATCCCGAACAATTCGGTCAAAACGCTCATCTTGCCAGAAGGAGCCTTCAACCCCCCTTCCCTGGTTGATCTTTCGAGCGCTGAAGCGTTTGATGCTATGGAGAATCTCCGCCAAGTCAAAAGCTCCGCCTGTGGGCCGGCTGAGAGGTTGCGCCAGAGCATGGACGTGATCA
>JAPLJC010000120.1 GCA_026388765.1 Deltaproteobacteria bacterium | reverse complement strand
GGAATAGGGTTCGCTCTTGCGGATATCGTAGGGGATGCCGCTGCCCCGGAGGTTGGGGCCGGTAATCCCGTACTTGATGCACTGGTCCCGGGTGATGATCCCCACGTCCCGGGTCCGGTTGATGAAGATGACGTTCTTGGTCACCAGGTTGTCATAGTCCGGCCAGCGGCTCCGCAGGCGCTTGATAAAGGCCCGGGTGCCGGTGATGAACTCCTCGTCGAGATCCTGGGGCACCCCGCCGAAGCGATAGAAGCAGTAGGTGAGGCGGGAGCCGGTGATCCGGTCCAGCAGGTCCAGGAGATGTTCCCGGTCGTCGAAGCAATACATGATGGGGGTGAAGGCCCCGAGGTCCAGGAGGTAGGCGCCGAACCACAGCAGGTGGGAGGTGAGGCGGTTCAGTTCGCTCAAGATCACCCGGATGTATTCGGCCCGCTCCGGCACGGTGACGCCGATGAGCTTTTCCACCGCCATGCAGTAGCCCTGGTTGTAGGCGAGGGCGTGGAGGTAATCCACCCGGCCTATATTGGGCAGGAACTGATGATAGTTGCGGTTCTCGGCCATGTGCTCGTGGCCCCGGTGGCCGTAGCCGATGACCGGCTCGGCCTTGGTGATGTACTCACCGTCCATCTCCAGGAGCACCCGCAGGACCCCGTGGGTGCTCGGGTGCTGCGGACCCAGGTTGAGGGTATAGGTCTTTTCTTCTATGCCTAACTCAATCATTGGCCGCCTCGGCTCCGAAGTCTTTCAACAGCGGGTGGAAATCGGCATCGTCCGGCAGCAGGATGCGCTTCAGGTCGGGATGCCCGGCGAACTTGATGCCGAACAGGTCGTAGACCTCCCGTTCATACCAATTCGCCGCCGGATAAACGAGGGAGATGGTGGGCGCCTGGGCCCCTTTGGCCTCTTTCGTCAAAGAGGCGTGCACCACGGTGCGGCACAGTTCGTAATAGCTGGCGAAGTGATAGACCAGGGTGAAGGATTCCCGCAGGTCTACGGCCGTGAGCGATTCCAGAAAGCAGCCCTGCTCCAGCATGGCCTGGGCCACGTCCGGCATTTGCTGGGGACGGGCGGCCACCTCCAGGTGATAGCCGGTCTTGGCGTAGTCGCCGTCGGCCACCTGGTCCAGTTTCAGGGAGGCCAGTGCCTTGGTGATATTATCCTTTAACATCTCTGAACTTCCTGAGACGACCCCGTTTGGTGATCTTCTCTTCCAACATTAAGATGGCTTCAATGATGGCTTCCGGCCGGGGCGGGCAGCCGGGGATGTAGACATCCACCGGGATGATCAGGTCCGCGCCGGGGACGATGGCGTATTGGTTCTCGTAATAGAAGGGGCCACCGGAGATGGCGCAGTTGCCCATGGCGATGACCCATTTGGGCGCCGGCATCTGCTCATAGAGCCGGACCACCGCGGGCGCCATCTTTTTGGAGATAGTGCCGGCCACGATCATCAGGTCGCTTTGCCGGGGTGAGGGCCGGAAAACCTCGGCCCCGAAGCGGGCCAGATCGAAGCGGGCCATGCCCACGGCCATCATTTCGATGGCGCAGCAAGCCAGGCCGAAGGTCAACGGCCACAGGGAGTTGGCCCGGGCCAGGTTCAGGACCTCTTCCAGGAGGCCAAACTTAATTAGGGGGTCACCTGTTTTCGTTTCCAACTGAAGACTCCTCTGCACCAGGCATAAACCAGGACCAGGGACAGAATGCCGATAAAGATGGTGATTTCCACAAAGTCCAACCAGGCGTAGCCCTTGCCGTAGGCCAGCAGCACCGGGAAGAGAAAGAGCACATCCACGTCGAAGGCCAGAAAGAGCAGGGCAAAGAGATAATAGATGACCGCCACCTGAATCCAGGCGCTGCCGATGATGGGCATGCCGCACTCGTAAATGGCATCCCGGGCCGCGCCGTAGCTGCGCGGGGCAATCAGGTAGGCCAGGACGATGGGACCCAGGGCGAACAGACCGGCCGCCACCAGGTAAACCAATACGAAGGAGAAATCGCTCAAGGCTTGCGGGATTTCCAACGCCGACTCCTTGTGCTTTTTGGTACAACCTCCCGACTTTTATACCCCAGGAGAAAAAACTTAGTCAAGGGGTTTTTTACAGCGCCGCAAAGTATTTCTCACTTGTCAATATCTGTGCCGTTCTGAATTAGACTGATTTATTTGGGAAATTCTTAACAAATAAATATATGCCCCATGGTTCATAAATTGAAGGGCCGGCAAAATGGTTCCAGTCAGACCGGTGGGGCGGGCCTCCGTGGACGCCTTCGATCTCGGGCGACCGGAGACGAAAACGTCCCTGCGGGAAGATGCCGCGACCCGCGGCGCCCGGAGATGTCGTTTTTCTACTCGATGGCATAGAAGTTCCTACAATTTTCCTAAAAATCCGGTTAAAATATTAGGGTAAAGGCCTTGTCGTCGCCCCGCCTTTTTAGAACAGCCTCGATTTTATCGGGCGGGGAAACCCCGCCCCGCCAATAATAAGGGAATCGCTCCAGCGTGAACATTATCGGTACTTTAAGGAGAGTGGACGCCTCATGGCGGATTGGCAAGATTTGACCATGCCGGAGTTCGAGGCGGCCCGGGATCAACTGCGGACGGTGATCCTGCCGGTGGGTTCCGTGGAGGAGCACGGGCCGCACCTGCCTTTGGGGACCGATACCTTCCACGCCATCGAAGTAGCGCGGCGGGTGGCGGAGTTGCGCCCGGTCATCGTGGCGCCCCCGGTCTTCTACGGCATCTGCCGCTCGACCCGGGAGCATCCGGGCACCATCAGCTTGAGCGGTGACACCCTGCGGGCCCTGCTAAAGGATTTGGGCCGCGAGTTTTACCGCCAGGGCCTGCGGCGCCTGGTCTTGATCAGCGGCCACGCCGGCGGCACCCACATGTGCGCCCTGGTGGAGGCGGGGGAGGCTTTGCTTACGGAATTCGCCGACGTCAGGGTGGCGGTGGTGAATGTGCTGGACCTGCTCCGGGAGGTGCTGACCGCCAGGCCGGACCTGATCAAGACCAAGGGCGACTCCCATGCCGGGGAGGTGGAGACCGCCATTATGCTGGCGGCCCAGCCCCACCTGGTCAAGGGCAGCGCCCCGGCGGAATGGCCCGGCTTTCCCAAATATGAGCTGGTGCGCGACAAACGGCGCTATTGGCCCGGCGGGGTCTGGGGCGATCCAGGGCCGGCCGCAGCGGCCCAGGGGGAAGAAATCCTGGCCGCGGAAACCCAGCGGTTGGTGCAGTTAATTGATGCCTTAACGCATTAAATGCAACACATTTTGTTTCCGGGAACTTCCTAAGGTATTTTTACCTTGACTTTATTTTAGTTCGAATGATACAAGAGAACTTGATTAGAAAATCTGTCGGATTGGAAAATGGGAACCCTCAAATATGATCTCAGAAGCCATTGAACGCTTAGCCGACCGGGTATTGGCCTACGAAGAAACCGACCTGACCGCCCTTCTCAACCACTTCAAGACCCGTATGGAGCAATTTGAGCCGACTCCGGAGTGGGAACGGGCAGTGATCGCCTATTTTCTCATCAATGGAGTCCGGGTCAAAAACGCCCTGAAACACGGCAAGACCCATAGACGCGAGCGCAGTTCGGAAATCCGTCCCGCCCTGCGCCTGGTCAAGTAGACCGCCAGCAGTCGCAAGTCCAAAAGTTTTTTCCTCTTTATTATCTTGTGAAAACCCAGCAGCCTGCAGGGGAGGCCCGCGTCGACTAGTTTTTCTTCGAATAAAGCCACCTCCTGCGCATAACTCCCCCATTTATTTTTAATATTGCCTTCCTGAAGTTTAGCCCGAGTCGCTCATGTTGCAGATTGCAACATGATTTCGCCTTCGATCTTGAACGAGGAGAATGGTCGTTGCGGCTGGCCGTTTGGCAGGAAAGGGGCAAGATCTGGGAAAACCGGGTCAGCGCTCGCGACGTTGCCGGCCTTTCAGGAAGAGGCGCACGGGGGCGTGGGGTATCTTGAGGCGCTCCCGCAGTTGCTTCACTAGAAAACGGCGGTAGGAGTCGGCCACACCCAGGGGCTGGTTGACAAAGGCGATGAAGGTGGGGGGATTGATCTCCGCCTGGGTCAAATAAAGGAATTTCACCGGGCGGTCCCGGTAGCGGGGGGGCGGCGTCCGGGAAGTGAGCTCCCGGATGAACTCGGTGAGCTCATGCGTGCCGGCCCGCCGGCCACTCTGGGCAAAGATCTCATTCACCAGGGGAAAGACTTTCCTAAGGTTATAGCCGGTCTTGACCGAGACTGGCAGCAGCGGGACGTAAGCCATAAACTCAAGGCTGTCGGTCACCTTTACCAAGGTCTTCTCCTGCAATTCCCGGGGCACCAGGTCCCATTTGTTCAACAGGATGAGGCAGCCTTTGGCCTGGTCTTCGATGAGTCCGGCGATCCTGAGGTCCTGCCCGGTCAGGCCTTCTCGGGCGTCCAGCAGCAGCACCGCCACTTCAGCCCGGGACAGGGCCTTGATGGTCTTCAGCACCATCAGCCGTTCCAGGCCGGCGTCCACGTGGCTGGGGCGTCGCAGCCCGGCGGTATCCACCAGAACATAATCCGTGCCCTCCAGGCTCAGGGGGGTGTCGATGGCGTCCCGGGTGGTGCCCGGGATCTCGCTTACCAGGAGGCGCTCCTCCCCCAGGAAACGGTTGATAAAGGAAGATTTGCCGACATTGGGGCGGCCCAGGACCGCCACCCGGAGGCCCGGGGCCGGGGTGGGCAGTTCGGAGAGGGTGGGCAGGTGCTGGACTACGGCCTCCAGCAGGTCGCCCAAGCCATAGCCCTGGGTGGCGGAGACCGGGTAGATAAGGTCCAGGCCGAAGCGGTAGAAATCCGCCAGATTGGTCTCCAACCCCTGATGGTCGATCTTGTTCACCGCCAGGAGCAAGATCTTGCCGGTGCGGCGCAGGTAGTCCACTACCAGGGCGTCGCCTTCCTGGGGGCCTTCCCGGCCATCGGCCACCAGGAGAATGACGTCGGCCTCGGCCACCGCCTCTTCAGCCTGGCGCCGCACCTGGGCGCTCAGCTCTTCTTCACCGCCCACCAGGCCGCCGGTGTCCACCAGGAGGAAGGTGCGGTCGTCGAAGGTGACGCTGCCGTAATGGCGGTCCCGGGTAACCCCGGCCAGATCGGCCACCAGGGCCTGGGCGGAGCGGGTAAGGCGGTTGAACAGGGTGGACTTGCCCACGTTGGCCCGGCCGATGATGGCCACCAGGGGCAGCCCCTCGGGGGCAGCCGGTTTTCGGTTTTCGGTTTTCGGGTTTCGGTGAAAAGATGAAGGCATTTTAATCCTGGATAGGACAGTTATTAATGGGAGCGGAAAAGAGATTACTTCCCCCTCACCCTACCCCTCTCCCCCATTGGGAGAGAGGGGACAAAAAATGAACTTCATTTCCGCACTCATTAATTAAGTTAAGTGAACAGGATAATTAGTGATAATAATCTAAGGGTTATGAAGCTGAAAGGGTAGGGGGCATGCAGATAAAGGAATACTCTCTATTAACCCCTTGATAAAACGGGGGAATAAGTAATTATTTCCCCCGTTGATCGCTTGTCGTTACGGAAAACGGAAAACGGAAAACCGCTTTTAGGGCTTCACTGCGCCGCCACTGGCTTTTGTTGGGCGAGACTCTTGGGTGGCCAGTGATTCAGCAGCTCCACGGCCTTTTTTAACTGCGGATCTTTATCCAATTCCGCCGTGGTGATGGGCTGGTTCCACGGTTTATCGGTGAGTCCTTCCTTGCGCATGTGCCGGTCCATGGCCTCATCCCGGATATTTTGCAGGGATTGGTCGGGGGCCGGCGGCTTTTCGTCCACCACCACATCCGGGACGATCCCCTTTTCATTAATGGTGATGCCGCTGGGGGTGTAGTACAGGGCCGTGGTGAGGCGCAAGGCCGAGCCATCATCCAGGGGGATGATGGTCTGGACCGAGCCCTTGCCGAAGCTCTTGGTGCCCAAGATCAAAGCCCGTTTCTGGTCCTTAAGGGCCCCGGCCACGATCTCCGAGGCGGAGGCGCTGCCTTCGTTGATCAAAACCACCATGGGGATGTTGGTGGCCTTGCTGTCTGCTAAGCCGGTCCGGGCGTAGAACCGCATGGTCTGCTGCTTGCTGCGCCCTTCGGTGTAAACGATGAGACCGGATTTGAGGAATTCATCGGAAACCCGCACCGCCTGTTCCAAAAGGCCCCCCGGGTCATTGCGCAGGTCCAGGATCAGGCCCTTGAAGGGCGTCAGCCGTTGCTTCATTTTCTTCAGGTAATTCTGCAGGTCTGAATCGGTCGAGTCCTGAAAGTTGGTCAACCGGATATAGCCGATGCCGTCGTCCATGATACGGGCCTTGACGCTGCGAATGGGGATGATCTCCCGGGTGATGACAAAATCCTTGGGCTGCGGGAAGCCTTCCCGGTTAATGGTGAGGGTGACCTTGCTGCCCTTGGCGCCGCGAATCATCTTCACCGCTTCCGTGAGGCTGATGTTCTTGGTGGCGGTACCGTTGATCTTGACGATCTGGTCCCCGGCCTGAAGCCCCATCTGATAGGCGGGGGTGCCTTCAATGGGCGAAACCACCGTGAGGACCTGGTCCTTCAGACTGATCTCGATGCCGATGCCGCTGAACTTGCCTTTGGTTTCAATCTGCAGCTCTTTGAATTCTTCCGGGGTCATGAAGGAGGAATGGGGGTCCAGGGTGCCCATGGCGCCCTGGATGGCGCCATAGACCAGGTCTTTGGTGGTCTTGGGTTCGGCATACTGATCCTCAATGAGGGCCAGGGCCTGGGCAAAGACCTTCAGTTTGGCGCTGGCCGCCGGCGAGGCCAGCGGCAGAGAAGGGGCCGGATAGGCGCTCTCAGGCCCGGACTGGTCGGCAGCCTGCAGGACCAGGGCGCCGCCTAGGATCAGCCCCAACAGCAAAGCCGCACTACCCAAAAGCCATGATTTACGTAACATTGGATATTCCCTGTGAATCGTTTAATTAAAGGGATGTCAGGGTCGGCGTCCCGGCCACTTAAAGCTTGGGCTCGGTGGCTTTACGGGCGATCTGCCCCTTTTTGCCGCTTTTTAATAATTCCACCGCCTGCAGCACCCAGGGATCTTGCTCCGGAGTCGGCCCCTTTGGTGGGGTAACTGCGGCCGGCCCCTTATCCTTATCCTTACCCTTATCCTTGGGGGTTTGGCCCTGGACCTCGGGCTCCAAGCCCTTGCCCTGAATCTTTTGGCCTGAAGGGGTGTAGCATTGGGACACGGTCATCACCAGGGCCGAGCCGTCCTGGAGGGGCAGGATCTTGGTGAGGCCGCACAGGCCCAAGGTCTTGACCCCCAGCAGAGTGGCCTGGTATTGGTCACGCAGGGCCGCGGCCATGATTTCTGCAGCCCGGGCCGTTCCATGATCCACCAAAACTACGGTGGGCAGGGGGATTTTTATGGCCAGGTCCCGCTCCTTGCCCCGGAAGGTCTCCTGGCTGCCTGCGGTCCGTCCTTTGGCGGAGACGATCTCCTTGCCTCCCAGGAGCACCGAGGCGCTGCGCACCGCTTGCTCCATGGAGCCCCGGGCATTGTTCCGCAGGTCCACAATCAGGCCCCGTACCGGGGGGCTGTGCTTTTCCAGGGATTTCAAAGTCTTGTCCAATTCCCGAGGGGTATCGTCGTTGAAATAGCGCAGCCGCACATAGGCGAAGGAGTCACCAACCAGTTGGGAAGTCACGGTCCCGGGCGCCAGGGGCTGCAGAGTCACGGTGATATCCATGGGTTTGAGGGCGCCGTTGTGCATCACCTGCAATTTGAGGCTGGCGCCGGGGGCGCCCCGAAATTTCTGGACCGCCTCCTGGGTGGTCAGGTTGCGGATTAACTGCCCGTCGATCTTGATGACGTGATCGCCGGGTTTCAGACCCGCCGCGGCGGCGGGACCGCCATCCAGGACGGAAACCACGGTGAGAAGATTGTCTTTGATGATCAATTCCACCCCGGCTTCCGCCGACTTCTCGTTCTGACCCTGGCTGAGCTGTTGATATTCCTTGGCGGAAAGAAACGAGGAGTCCGGATCCAGGGAATTCATGATGCCCCGGAGGGACCCGTTGAGCAGCTCCTCATCGTTTTTGGGATAGACGTACTTTTGGGAGATCTCATAGAGGGCTTCGGTGAACAGGCGCAACGATTCGTAGCCCGACGCAGGGGTATCTGCCGGCAGCCCCGGGAAAACCGCCAGAACCAGAAGCAGGGGAATGATTAGTGTTTGCCGGGCCAACCGGCCCCAGCCGGCCCTCCATTTTCCCAAACAAAGATTTTTCACCTTGCCAAATTCTCCCGATGAATGCGGTAATAGAATCTCTTAATTAATATAAGGCCTTCGGCATTTTGCCAATGGGCCTTGATAATTATATGCTAATTTTTTTGGCTTGCCAAACAAGTCTTGATTAGCGGTAATTTTTCAAGTCGAGAGGCAAGGAAGGAAATCTTCGGTTCTCGGGCGTCTATGGGGAAATCCGCTAAATAATTTCCGGCTGAGAGCTATTTCCTGGCGATCACCTGCCGGGCCGCGGCGGCAACGTCAGCTGCGGTTAGGCCGAAATGTTTCAAAAGCAGCTCCGGCTTTCCCGAGATGCCGAAAGTGTCCCGCAGGCCGATGCGCTTGACCGGAACCGGGTAGTGCTCGCTCAGAATTTCGCTCACGGCGCTGCCCAGGGCGCCGGCGACCATGTGTTCCTCGGCGGTGACCACCGCCCCGGTTTCCCGGGCGCAGGCCACCACCAATTCCCAATCCAGGGGCTTCAGGCAGGAGAGATTGACGACCCGGGCGGCAATACCGGCTCCGGCCAGCAGGTCGGCGGCCTCCAGACAGGCATGCACCATGACCCCCAGGCCCATCAGGGTGACGTCGCCGCCGAGCCGTAAAACCGAGCCCCGGCCTAACTCGAAACGGTAGCTGTCGTCATAGATCACCGGCAGCGCCAGGCGGCCGGTGCGCATGTAGACCGGGCCTTGATAAGCTGCGGCCCACCTGGTCATGGCCCGGGTTTCGGGCCCGTCCGCCGGCACTAACACCACCATATTGGGCAGGATGCGCATCAGGGCCAAATCTTCCAGGGCCTGGTGAGAGCCGCCGTCTTCGCCCACGGTGACGCCGCCGTGGGAGGCGACGATCTTGACGTTCAAGTTGCCGTAGGCGATGGTCTGGCGGATCTGCTCCCAGGCCCGGCCAGTGGCGAACATGGCGAAGGTGCTGGCAAAGGGGATCTTGCCCCCGAGGGCCAGGCCGGCGGCGGTGCCCATCAGGTCCTGCTCGGCGATGCCCATGTTGAAAAAGCGGTCCTTGAAGACCTGGGCGAAGTGCTTGGTCTGGGTGGAGCCGGACAGGTC
Organism: Deltaproteobacteria bacterium; assembly: GCA_026388765.1. GTDB lineage: Bacteria > Desulfobacterota > Desulfobaccia > Desulfobaccales > 0-14-0-80-60-11 > JAPLJC01. The sequence goes on along the minus strand of JAPLJC010000120.1, from coordinate 8,812 downwards.
GGCGTCCAGGACGACGATGTCGGGGTACTCTTCCCCCAGTTTAGCCAGGGTTTTGCCGTATTCGACGCGGGTGCTCTCTTTGGCGGACAATGGTTTCTCTCTAGCTAGATATTTTGCGACTTTGAAAAATAGGGACACTTCCCATTTTTCCTAATTTTTATCACCGCCAGATCAGCTTTGGCTTGAAAAATAGGAAGTGTCCCTATTTTTCTTTTTCAAAGGGGGAATTGTCGTTCAGGCCGCCCCCAGTTCCTTCAACGCCTGCTGGTATTCCTCGTCGTTGGGCGCCACGCCGTGGTACTTGGCCTTATCTTCGAAGACGGACACCCCTTTACCCTTGACGGTGTGGGCGATGATGACGCTGGGCTTGCCGGTCACGCCGCGGCAGGACTTCAAGGCCTCCAGGATTTGGGGGATATCGTGGCCGTCCACCTCCAGGGTGTGCCAGCCGAAGGCTTGCCACTTCGGGGCCAGGGGCTCCAGGCTCATGACCTCAGAGGTGCGGCCGTCGATTTGCAGGCGGTTGCGGTCCACGATAGCCATAATGTTGTCCAGGCCGTAGTGGGCCGCGCTCATGGCCGCTTCCCAGATTTGTCCCTCCTGGCTCTCCCCGTCCCCCAGCAGCACGAAGATGCGGCTGTTGAGGCGGTTCAGGCGGGCCGCCAGGGCCAGGCCGTTGGCTATGGAGAGCCCCTGCCCCAGGGAGCCGGTGGGGATCTCCACCCCCGGGGTGCAGGAGGAGTCCGGATGCCCCTGGAGCATACTGCCGAAGCGGCGCAGGGTAGCCAGCTCTTCCCGGGGGAAATAACCCAGACGGGAGAGCACCGCATAGAGCGCCGGGGCGCCGTGGCCTTTGGACAGGATGAAGCGGTCGCGGTGGGGCCAGCAGGGATTATCCGCCTGGCGGCGCATCTCGGCAAAGAATAAGGCCACCAGGAGGTCGGCGGCGGAAAGCGACCCTCCCAGGTGTCCGGAGCCGGAGCGATAAAGCATCTCGACGATATCCAGCCGGACCTGCCGGGCGAGTTCCTGGAGCCGGCCGGGATCGAGGATGGGCAGCGTTAACTGGGCAGCTACTTGATTTTCCATTACTTTATGGTCTTATAAGATAGTCTAGCTGATAAATTTTGGGGTCCAAGGGAGCCCGGGAAAACCTCCCATACATAAACATAACTTAGCCAGTTTGGCAAAAATATTTTCCACCCGGAAGGGAAAAGGCTGAAAATCTTGGTCCGGTAAGGCGGAGGCCGAAGACAAATTATCTTTCTTCCATGTGCGGCCCGGGGTATATAATATAAATTTGATTAAAACTGGTTCCCGGCCGTGGCGCCGGCAAGAGAGGATATAAATGGCCCTGAGCCGTGAGGAAGTGCTCCATGTGGCCGAACTGGCTCGTCTGAGCCTCAGGCCCGCAGAGATCGAGATTTTCACCCGGCAACTTAACGATATCCTGGCTTATGTGGAAAAATTGCAGGAATTGGACACGACCGGGGTGGCGCCCCTGGCGCACGTGATTCCCATCTGTAACGCCTTTCGGGAAGATGAGGTCAGGGAGGGCTTGTCCCTGGACCTGGCCTTGGAAAACGCCCCGGCCCGGGAGGATGATAACTTTTTGGTGCCCCGGGTGATTTGAGTCAGCCAAAATGCGGCGGCCACAGGCTGCCCTATAACTAATCCTCCCCCTTCAAGGGGGAGGGAAAAGACCAATCCTTGGGGAAAGTTGTTGCAAAGCACAGGCTGGAAGCCTGCGCTACCAAATTCAAGAAATTTTCAGCATGAAAGCGCCATAAATGACGGAACCCTTATATAGTTTGAGCATCAGCCAACTGGCGCCCCTCCTGGCCCGGGGCGAGGTTTCCCCGGTGGAGGTGACGGCCCGGTTGTTGGAGCGCATCAAAGAGCGCAACGGCGAGCTAAACGCCTATCTGACCGTGGATGAAGCCGGGGCCCTGGAGCAGGCCCGGGAGGCCGAGGCGTGCCTGGGAAGAGGCGAGGCCGCGTCCCTCACCGGCATCCCCCTGGCCCTGAAGGACGTCATGGTCACCCGGGGGCTTAGGACTACCTGCGCTTCAAAAATTTTGGAGAATTTCATCCCCCCATTCGACGCCACGGTGGTCGCCCGCCTGCGCCGGGAGGGCGCAGTGATTCTGGGCAAGGCCAACATGGATGAGTTCGCCATGGGCTCCTCCACCGAAAACTCGGCTTACGGCCCCACCCATAACCCGTGGAACCGGGAATATATCCCCGGGGGCTCCTCCGGCGGTTCGGCCGCGGCGGTGGCCGCCGACCTGTGCATCGCCTCCCTGGGCTCAGACACCGGCGGCTCCATCCGGCAGCCCGCCTCCCACTGTGGCGTGGTGGGACTAAAACCCACCTACGGCCGGGTCTCTCGTTATGGGCTGGTAGCCTATGCCTCGTCCCTGGACCAGATCGGCCCCCTCACCAAAGAGGTGCGGGATGCGGCTATTCTCCTTAACACCATTGCCGGCCATGACCCCAAGGACTCCACGTCGGTGCCCCAGGCAGCCGCGGACTATACCGAGGCCCTGGGGCGGGAGATTCACGGCCTGAAGATCGGGGTGCCCCGGGAATATTTCGGCCACGGCCTGGACCCGGAGGTGGAGGCGGCCATCCGGGCGGCGCTCAAGACCCTGGCCGGGCTGGGGGCGGATTTGATCGAAGTGAGCCTGCCCCATACCGAATACGCCGTGGCCACCTATTACGTGGTGGCGGTGGCGGAGGCCTCCTCCAACCTGGCCCGCTACGACGGGGTGAAATACGGCTTCCGGGCCGAAGGCAAAAACCTCATGGAGACCTACCTCAACACCCGCACCCAGGGGTTCGGGGCCGAGGTGCGCCGCCGCATCATGCTGGGCACTTATACTTTGTCCGCGGGTTATTATGATGCCTATTACAAAAAGGGCTCCCAGGTCCGGGCTTTGATCCGGAGTGACTTCGAGACGGCCTTTAAGGCGTGCCATCTCATCGCCTGCCCGGTGTCGCCCACCCCGGCCTTTCGCCTGGGGGAGAAGCTGGCCGATCCTCTGACCATGTATCTGTCGGACATCTTCACCATCTCGGCCAATCTGGCCGGCATTCCCGGGATCTCGGTGCCCTGCGGCTTCAGTTCCCAGGGCCTGCCCATCGGTTTGCAGCTTCTGGGGCCGGCTTTCGGGGAGGCGGAGATACTGCAGGCAGCCTATGCCTTTGAGCAGGCCACGGATTTTCACCGGCGCAAACCGCCGTTTTGAGATAGGTTGTTCTGGTTCCCAAGTTTAACTTGGGAACCAGAACAACCAGACCAACTTGGGAACCAACAAAAACGGAATTCATCAGGGTTGGCATATGAAGCAGAAATTTTGGCAAGCCGGGCTGCCGTCCATATTGATAGCGGCGTTGTTGTTGGCGTCGGGGCCGGCCCGGGCCATTGGGGAAGAAGCGGGAGGGAACCTCTCCCTGGACCAGGCGATCGGCACAGCCTTGAAAGAGCATCCATCGGTGAAGCAGTTCAGGGAGAATATGGCCGCGTCCCGGGAGGCCATCGGTGTGGCCCGGGCCAATTACTTTCCACAGGCCAATTTTGCTTCCAGCTATTATTATGGCAATGCCTTTGCCAGTTCTTTGAAACCGTCGACCTCGTCACCGGTGCCTGGTTTGAGCGGCGCCGGCACTTCTACTGCAGCCGGCAATTTTTATTTTTATCAGTTTCAGGCGAACCAGCTGCTCTACGACTTCGGCAAGACCCCGGGGACAGTGGCCGAATCCCGAGCCAACTTCAAGGGTTCGGAGCAGGATTACTTTGGCACCCGCCAGCAGGTGGTGCTGGACCTGCGCACCGCCTATTTCGGCTACCTGGCGGCTAAGAGGGCCATGAAAGTCGCGGAAGAGACGGTCAAGCAGAACCAGGAACTGACGAAACAGGCGCAGGGGTTCTACCAGGTGGGGTTAAAGGCCAAGATCGACGTCACCAAGGCGGAGGCCAACCTCTATCAGGCGGAGGCCAACCTGATCCAGGCCAAGAATAACGTGGAGCTGGCCCGGGTCACCCTGATGAACGCCCTGGGGATCAAGACCTGGCCTTATAAAGACGTGGAAGACGTCCTGGAAGTTACCCCGCAGCCCCGGCCGTTGGAGGAGTTGTTGGCCCAAGCCACGGGGCGGCGCCCGGAACTCCAGAAAAATCGTTTTCAGCAGGAATTTAACGAGGCAGCCATTAAAGTAGCCCGGGCCGGATTTTTCCCGACCTTCTCTTCCACCGCAGCCTACGGCTGGCAGAGCATAGATCAGCCGTTTGCCACCCTGCCCAGTAACTGGTACGTGGGTGCGTCCATGACCTTCCCGCTCTTCAATGGCCTGGCCACCCATTACTCGGTGGCGCAGAACAAGGCGCAGTTGCGCTCCACCATGGAAAATTTCGAGGTGCTGCGCCAAAACGCCTCCAAGGAAGTGAACCAGTCTTATCTAAACGTCAAGTCCGGCTGGGAACTCATCCGGGCCACCAAAAAGGCCATGGAAGCAGCCCGGGAAAATTTGCGCCTGGCCTGGGGCCGCTACCAGGCCGGGGTGGGCACCATCATCGAATCCACCGACGCCCAGGTGCAGTTTTCCCAGGCGGAACTCAATTTCGTCCAGGCACTATACAATTACCGGGTGTTCGAGGCGCAACTGGACAAGGCCGTGGGCAAACCGTATTGAGTTTCGAGTTTCGAGTACTTAGTTAAGGGCGGCTACGCACGGGAAAATTGTAGGGGCGGCTCGCGAGCCGCCCCTACGTGAAGCGCCCCTATAGAGCAATCTACCACAGGCCCTCAGCGACCAGCTTCTCTTTAAAATCCCCGGGCGAGACAAAGGGCCAAGCCACCAGACCATGGGTCCGGGCGGCGACCACAAAATCCTCTTTGTCGTCGATGAAGAGAATTTGGGCCGGCGGCAGGCCGACCTGCCGGATCAGCGCCTGGAAGATTGCTGCCTCGGGTTTGCGGCTGCCCTCCCGATAAGAGAGGATAAAGGCGCGGAAGTGCCTGAGCAGCTCGGCAAAGTGCGTTTCGATATACCGGAAATGCAGGGGATTGGTGTTGGACAGCAGATAGAGGGGGTAACGCCGGGCCAGATGCGCCGCCACCTCTTCCATGTCGTCTAAGGGATCGAAGATTTCGGTCCAGATCTCGATGAACCGGGAGTAAGGCAGGTCCAGATGAAAATGGGCCTCAAGACGCCGGTGGAATTCCCGGGAGGAGAGACGGCCGGTGTCGTAGCCGGGCTCCAGGCCGGTTTGAAACACCGCGGCATAGACCGCCTCGGGGCTCATTCCGGCCAAGGGGGCCAGGCGCCGGCAAAAGCGCAGATGGTCCACCGCGACCAGGACGTTGCCCAGGTCGAAGGCGATGGCGGCAATGGTTGCGGAGGTGGCGGTCATAGATAAGAAATTTATAGCCTAAAATTTAAGAATGCCGTAATCATAAGATAGTGAATGAGAGATGGATTTTCGCCTTCCAGTGAGGTTCCCATGACGGTCGAAGGTTGGGAAAATAAGCTCTATTTCGGGGACAATCTCGATATCCTCAGAGATCAGGAGCAATTCCCGGATGAGAGCGTGGATTTGATCTATCTTGACCCGCCTTTTAATTCCAATGCCACCTATAATATTCTCTTTGAGGAAAAGAGTGGCGAAAAATCCGCCGCGCAAATCACCGCGTTTGACGATACCTGGCATTGGGGCCTGGAATCGGAAAAAGCTTATCGAGAGGTAATTACTCGAGGGCCTGATAAGCTGGCGGCGCTGCTTGACGCCCTGCGCTCCTTTTTGGGCCCCAACGATATGATGGCTTATCTCACCATGATGGCGGTGCGGTTGGTGGAGTTACGGCGAGTTTTGAAATCCGCCGGAAGTATTTATCTGCACTGTGATCCTACCGCCAGTCATTACATCAAGTTGTTGTTGGATGCAGTTTTTGGGGCTAAGAATTTCTTAAATGAGATAGTCTGGTGCTACAAAGAAAGAGAGCGCATCCTGCCGAAATGGAATAAAAAACACGATATCATATTCTTTTACGGTAAAGATGCGGATGCTACTCGGGTCTTCAACTGGGAAAAGGTTTTTGAACAATATTCTGAAGTTACCTTATCCAAATTTAAATTCCAGGATGAAAAAGGGCATTATCAAATTCGCGGCCGCAATGTGAAAGGCTCCCCCATTCGTGCGGCAGACGGCTTACGGCCGGAACATGAACAACTGTATCCGGGACTGACCTACCGGGATTATCTGGAGGATCGAACCGGCGTGGCGCCGCGGGATTGGTGGGAAATTAGCATAATTAATAAAGCATCCAAAGAACGCCTGGGCTACCCTACCCAAAAACCCGAAGCGCTTTTAGAGCGTATAATTCAAGCCAGCAGCAATGAAGGCGATATCGTCTTGGACCCCTTTTGCGGTTGCGGCACCGCCATCGCGGTGGCGGAGCGCCTGCATCGCCGCTGGCTCGGCATCGATATAACTCATCTGGCCATTACCTTGATCAAAAACCGGCTGCGCACCGCCTTTGACGACGAATTATCGGATTATGACGTGATCGGGGTTCCGAAGGACCTGGCCGGCGCCCGGGCCTTGGCAAGGGAAAACCGTTATCAGTTCGAATGGTGGGCGCTGGGATTGGTGGACGCCCGCCCGGCTCAGGAAAAGAAGAAGGGGGCCGACACCGGCATCGACGGCGTCATCAATTTCATCGACGACCCCAGCGGCAGGGCCAAGAGATTGATTGTCCAGGTGAAAAGCGGCAAGGTGTCGGTAAATCAAATTCGCGATCTGAAGGGCGTCCTGGAACGGGAACAGGCTGCCATCGGCACCTTTATCTCGCTGGCGGAACCGACGGGACCCATGTCTAAAGAAGCCGCCACCGCCGGCCTTTATGAGCCGGCGCATTTGCCGGGACTAACATTCCCCCGGCTGCAGATTTTAACTATTGAAGAACTATTTGCTGGGAAAAAATTGCAATATCCCAGGATTGCGCCGGACGTCACCTTTAAGAAAGCTCCGCGTCAACGGAAAGGGCCCACTCCGGAGGATAAGCAGAATAATCTTTTATAGATTCAACCAAACGTTTACCCTAGGCAGAGGGTTATAAGCAACCCCAATGATCCGGCGTCTCATACGGCAGGACCTGGCCTGGGCCGGGTTTATCTTGATATTGGCTGCGGCCTTCGGGCTCGGGCAGCAGTGGCGCCTGGTGCGCCTCTCCTGGACCGGGGGCCTGACGGCCCACCTGGAAGAGCAGCGGGAGCAGCGCCGCCGGACGGAATTCCAGGGAGTGCCGACCCTGAACCTGGCGCAGGCGTATGAACTATTTCAGCAGGGGCAGGCGCGGTTCATTGACGCCCGGAACCCTGAGGAATACGCCGAGTTGCACATTGCCGGCGCCGTCAATCTGTCCCCTTCGGACCTGAAGGAGCGAGGAGACCGGCCCCTGGCCGGCATCCCCACGGAGCGCCAACTGGTGGTCTATTGCGGCCAGATCAACTGCGACGCGGCCTTGAAGGTGGCGGAGAATCTCCAAGCCCACGGGTTCAGCCGGGTGGCCGCCTTTCTGGGCGGCTTTCAGGCCTGGGACCAGGCCGGCTATCCGGCGGATACTAGTAAATGAGTTGGGGGAAAAGGGTAAATGATTTGGGGGGAAAAGGGGAAAAGGTTAAAAGGGGAAAAGGGTAAAGAAAAACCACTTCCCCGTTGCCCCTTTTCCCCCGGGTCGATTGATGGGGGATAGTTAGACTTGAGCCCTTTGGCGAAATCACTGATTTTACGCCTCCTTGAAATAATTTTGGGAGGGCTCTTTTTTTACGCCGGGTATTTAAAACTTCTGCACCCCGAGGATTTTGCCGAGGCGGTGATGGCTTACCGGCTCCTCCCCATGTCCCTGATGGGGGCGATGGCGGCGGTGCTGCCGTGGCTGGAGGTGGCGGCCGGCCTGTTCCTGGCGGTGGGCCTGAAAAGGCGCAGTTGCCTGCTGCTGTTGGGATTCCTGACCGGAGGCTTTCTGCTGGTCATGCTGGTCACCTTGGCCCGGGGGTTGAAGATCGACTGCGGCTGCGGCCTCTTCTTCACCCGACAGGTGGGCCTGGTGCCGATCCTGGAGGATGGCGTCATTTTGTTGGGCGCGGCGGGATTATATTATTGGGAGTTAATGGCGGCGAGAGAGGCCACGGCCCGCGGTGCCCTTACGGCGAACGGTCATTGAGAACGGGTGGGAAGCCCCCGCCCCGACAATAAAACTCGAAACTCGGATATGGCAAGATTCTTCAACTTTTACGATCCACTGGAAAAACGTTACGTCTTCAACAGCTTCCTGGTGGTGGTGGCGCTGGTGGAGATTCTCATTCTGGTCTTCACCCTCATCTGGCAGATCGATTTTGAGGGGATCTTTGGGGCGCAGGCCCGGACCCCGGTGCCCTTCCCCTGGAAAGAGTATCTCCTGGCCAGCTTTGTCGCTCCCATCGCCCTGCTTTTCCTGTTCGGCCTCATTATCCAGGGCTTCGAATTTTTTTGTCAGGAGAGGCCGGAGGCCTCCCTGGGTAGGGGGTTGGGCGCCAGGCTCTGGCGGCTGCGGTATCTCTTGGGCCTGCTGGTCTTTATGGCCGTGTTAATTTTCATATTTCAAGGCAAGACCGCTCTTGCTATGATCGCCGCGGGCATCAAGGCCATCGGCCTGGGGGGCTCATATTTCCTCATTGCCCTGTTGGTCCTGGGATTGCTGTATCTCTGGGTGCGCCTGATCCTGCGTTACCGCTTGCAGAAAAAGGCCATGGAATACCAGTATCTCCT
>JAPLJC010000078.1 GCA_026388765.1 Deltaproteobacteria bacterium | reverse complement strand
AGTCGGGCTGCAAGCCCGCCTTCCCCGGCCCAATCTTAAGGGGTTGGGGATGGGGGTTTGGGGGAAGGGGCAGGGGCCCTCGGCCCCTGGCCCCTTCCCCCAAAAACCTATCTCCACGTCCTAATCAATCTCAAATGGATATCCGCGGCCGGGGCGCTGTGGGTCAGGGCGCCCATGGAGATGAGGTTGACGCCGGTGGCGGCCACCTTGGGCAGGCGGGCGGCGGACATGGAGCCGGAGGCCTCCAGCAGGGCACGGCCGGCGGTGAGTTTCACGGCCTGGGTCATGCTGGCTTCGTCCATATTATCCAGCATGATGACGTCGGCGCCGGCGGCCAGGGCCTCTTGCAGGCCGGCCAGGTCAGTGACTTCCACTTCGATCTTGAGGAGGTGGTGAGCCTGCTCCCGGGCCTGCTTGACGGCGAGGGTGATGGAGCTGGCGGCGGTGAGGTGGTTGTTCTTGATGAGGACGCCGTCGTAGAGCCCGGTCCGGTGGTTGCGGGCCCCGCCCAGGCGCACGGCGTATTTCTCCAGGGCCCGCCAGCCCGGGGTGGTCTTGCGGGTGTCCACCAGGGCCGCCTTGGTGCCGGCAATCAGACTCACCATCTGCCGGGTGTTGGTGGCGATGCCGGAGAGGCGCTGGAGAAAATTGAGGGCGGTGCGCTCGCCGGTGAGGATGGCGACCACCGGGCCAGTGAGGCGGGCCAGAACCGTGCCGGCGGCCACCGCTTGGCCTTCCTCCGCCTGAGGTTCGAAAACCAGCTTCGGGTCTAGCTTCTGAAAAACCCGGGCGGCCACTGGCAGGCCGGCCACCACCAGGTCCTGTTTGGCCCGGAGGTGGGCCTCGCCCTGGAGGTCCGGCGAGATCAGGGCCTGGGTGGTGACGTCGCCTACACCCAGGTCCTCTTCCAGGGCCAGGTCGATGAGGCGCTCAATCAGCGGGGAAGTCGGAAAGACATTCATCAGTCGAAGTCCTCGGTCTATTTTAATATGGTTTTCAGTTTTCGGTTTTCGGTTTTCTGTTAAAAAAGTAAAAGATTTCATAGGGTTATTTGAATGATTTTTATGTATTTGCAAATACTAAGGTTAACTCATTGTTTTTAAAAGTATTTTAACGATTCAATATCCCTCGCCGCGTCATTTTTTAGCTACCTTTTGCAAAATTTTTGCCTGAATTTCGCCAACCTGTGCCACCTCCGTAGAAAAGAAGCGCAATTACCGCGTTCAGGCGCCGGTCTGGTTCAGGTTAGCTGCCGCTTGACTCCGCTCAGGCGTTGCTTCCGTATTGTTTTTGGGCCGCATAATTTCGCTTAGGGGCCGGTTAATTTTTAAGAAAATATATCTTATTGTCATAACAATAACAGATAGTTGGCGGTTGGGTCACGGTTTTGTGCCGCAAAATATTTTTTGGACTTTACGCCAGTCCGTGTTCTCTGGCTCCCAGTGGGGCCGGCAATGACGGCGGCCACAGGCCGCCCTAAAAAATACGTTGGCAGGCTCCCAGGGGAGGCGCTAACGGCAGGAAGCCATTTAGTGTTCCGGATGATAATTTAACCGAGGCCGTGGCGATTTCCAGTAAAGATGGCATGATTGACGCTCATATTGGGGTCGGTTGTAAATATTCAGGCATAGGCCTAACAGGGTGCGGTCCCAGTTCATAGCGATAATCTATCCGTCCCTTTTAAGAAGTTATATATTTCACCGACGAACACTGCGCTGCTGTAGTTCAATCTTGCCAGAATCCGAAATTTCATATGTTCGACCGGTCAATCGGCTTAAGTGAAAAGGCAAACCATCTCCATAAGAACTAGGCCATTTACCGTTGAATCCGAAACTTTCGCTCACTTTTCTTTTATTATTGAAAGCAGATATTAAAAGGCTGGCTTGGTGGTCGGAAAGCTTTTCTATAAAAGGCAATATCTCTGCCAAAGTGTTCCCGTCGTCAAAACTCTGGCAATCCGGGACAGCATTGATATATGCATTTAGCATTGAATCATGCTTCACTAAAATTTTTGCGATTTCTTTGGCAGCATCGTCCTTCGAACAAGAAAGCGCCTGAAATTTACCAATAAATCCATAGGGATCTTTTCCTAATTTGACTGCAATAATCGGCACTCCTCGCCCAAAGGCAACTCCAACCTCTTGATCAGTCCAAAAGCTTTCGTGGAACCCCTCCGTCATAAGTGCCACGAATGCGTCCATCGAAAAAAGTGCGTTTTCTATCTCATCTTGCCATTCTTTTGTGGGATTAATATCCTTATGCGCAACAAAGCCAGTGATTCCGAAAATATTTAACTTATTTTTTAGCCATGCTGCTGTTTTTTTAACTTCGGCTTTATGGCTAAAAAATACTCGATACCCTTCATCCCCCCAGATTCGACTTTGGGCCTCGGGCAAAATAATACGCTGGCCGGTCAAGAGCAGGCCAGATTCTTTTCGCCAATCTTGGTCCTGTACATCCTCCATTTCGAGAAAAACTTCTTCTATGAACTCGTTCGGGGTATTATCGATCTTATTTAGATCTTCCCTGATTTTTTTCTGAATATCATCTTTCTGTTTGACCGCGCTAAGAAAGATTACCTCTGGGACAGTCAAATAGAGCGCGTGCCCGTAAGTACCGCCGTTCCAGTTATCACTACTCCATTCTTCGTGAACCCTGATTTGAGAGTTGACGATAATTTCTTGAAGCTGTTTTTTCCCTTCTATAGCATAAAGTTTCGATAGTGCTGCCACATAGCGCTCGATGTTTCGTGGTAGTTCAAAGGCCGTTTCGCCGCCGCTCATACCGCCTCTCTTAATATTTTTTTTCGATGTTAGATCGAAAATCCACAGGCGAGACGCCTGCGCCACCAGTTGATTTTATGGTAAGCCAGGGCCGCAGGTCCCGGCTCGCCCCCTTATGCGGGGGTTGGGAGGGGGTTTGGCGGAGGGTGAGGGTCCCCCATTGGGGGAGAGGGGATAACAAGGAACCCCATTTATGCCCCTTTGAATAAGTTTCTCCCAGCCCCCTCGAAAAGAACAGGCTGGAAGCCTGCGCTACCGGTCCTGGCTCTCCCCCAAAATGAACAGGCGAGGGCGCCTGTTCTCCACCTCATCCTCGGCGGGGCGCCTGTTCTCCACCTAGTTCCTATCGGGCTCGAGTGCCGCTACAGGGTATCGTTATTGGCGGGCAGTGCACACCGTCCATTTAAAACACAGGTGAGGACACCTATGCCACCAGTTAATTGCCCATCAGTTCTTTGATGCGTTCCCGGTGGTTTTTGAGTTTGGTGAGTTTTTCGGTCCAGCCCTGGAGCTTGTCTTTTTCTTTGGCCACCACTTCGGCCGGGGCCTTGGCCAGGAAATCCTCGTTGCTCAGTTTGCGCTGGGCGCCGGAGAAGTCCTTGCTGAGTTTGTCGATCTCTTTGGTGAGGCGGCGTTCTTCTTCGGAGAAGTCGATGATGCCGGCCAGGGGGATAAAGATTTCGATAATCTTTGTTTCACTAGTTGCAACCTCATTGGATGGCAAGAGTGGAACGGAAATCTTGACGCTCTGTTGGACGACGGCCTTGGCCGCGGCGGCGGGTGGGCCGGAAGGGGCGTTAAAGCTGAGTTCCTTCACCTTGGCCAGCAGGGTGAGGGACTGGCCGTGGAGGGCCAGGGCTTCCAGGGCCTGGGGATTGGTGCTCTGGAGGAAGACGTCCACCTGGGCGGCCGGGGGCACGTTCATTTCGCTCCGGAGGTTGCGGATGGCGGTGATGGTGTCCATCAGCAGGGTCATCACCTCTTCGGCGGCGGGGTTGAGCAGGGTGTCGTCGGCTTCGGGGTACGGCGCCACCATGACGGAGCCCTGAATCCCGGGCAGCTTCTGGTAGATCTCTTCGGTGATGAAGGGCATGAAGGGGTGGAGCAGCCTAAGGATGGCGCTCAGGAGGCCGACCAGGACGCCCTGGCAATGGCGGCGGGCCGCGGGATTTTCTTTATCGTAGAGTTGGGGCTTGATGAGTTCCAGGTACCAGTCGCAAAACTCATGCCAGATGAACTGGTAGAGGGCGTTGGCCGCCAGGTCGAATTCGTAGGCGTCCAGGCGGACCGCGACCTCTTTGGCGACCTGTTGCAGGCGGCTTAAAATCCAGGCTTCTACCGTGGTCAAGGGCTGCTCGTCCACAGGCTGGAAGCCTGTGCCACTAGAACCCTCCACAGGCTGGAAGCCTGCGCTACTGGCTGGTTCGCCTGCGCCACCGTAGTCCTCCAGGTTCATCAGGGTGAAGCGAGAGGCGTTCCAGACCTTGTTGGCGAAGTTGCGGTAGCCGGCGATGCGCTCCTCCGAGAGGCGGACGTCCCGGCCCATGGCGGCGAAGGCGGCCAGGGAAAAGCGGAAGGCGTCGGTGCCGTAGGAATCCATCAGATCCAGGGGGTCGATGACGTTGCCCTTGGATTTGCTCATCTTCTGGCCTTCCGGGTCCCGCACCAGGGCGTGGATGTAAACCTCCCGGAAGGGCACCTCGCCCATGAAGTGAATCCCCATCATCATCATGCGGGCCACCCAGAAAAAGAGGATGTCGAAGGCGGTGACCAGGACGCTGGTGGGGTAGAAGATTTTCACCTCCGGGGTCTGGTCGGGCCAGCCGAGGGTGGAAAAGGGCCAGAGGGCCGAAGAGAACCAGGTGTCCAGGACGTCGGTTTCCTGGACCAGTTCTCCACCGCATTTCGGGCACTGCGCCGGGTCTTCCCGGCGGACCAGGACTTCCCCGCATTGCTTACAGGTCCAGGCCGGGATGCGGTGGCCCCACCAGATCTGCCGGGAGATGCACCAATCCCGGATATTGTTCATCCAATCGAAGTAGCTCTTGTCCCAGTTGGCCGGGATCAGTTTGGTGCGGCCGTCTTGCACTGCGTCTATGGCCGCCGCCGCCAGGGTCTTGACCGCCACGAACCATTGTTTGGAGACCAAAGGTTCGACGATGACCTTGCAGCGGTAGCAATGGCCCACGGGGACGATGTAAGGCTCGACCTTCTCCAGGAGCCCAGCCTTTTTCAGGTCTTTGACGATCTGCCCCCGGCAGACGAAACGGTCCATGCCCACGTATTTGGGCCCGGCCTCTTTGGACATCTTCCCGGCCTCGTCGATGACCTGGATGGCCGGAAGCTGGTGGCGCTTCGCCACCTCGAAGTCGTTGAAGTCATGGGCCGGGGTGATCTTCAGGGCGCCGGTGCCGAACTCCAGCGAGACGTAGGAATCGGTGATCACCGGGATCTCCCGCCCCAGGACCGGCAGACGCAAGATGGCGCCGTGGAATTTCAGATAACGCTTGTCTGCGGGGTTGACCGCCACCGCGGTGTCTCCCAGCAAGGTCTCCGGCCGGGTGGTGGCCACGGTGAGGTGGCCGCGGCCTGCGGCCAGGGGATAGCGAATATAATAGAGGTGGCCGTCGTGGGGGTCGTGCTCCACCTCCAGGTCGGCCAGGGCCGTTTGACAGCGGGGGCACCAGTTGATGATGTAGTCGCCCTTATAGATCAAGCCATCTTCATAGAGCCGGACAAAAACCTCCCGCACCGCCCGGGACAGCCCCTCATCCAGGGTGAAGCGCTCCCGGCTCCAGTCGCAGGAGGCGCCCAGGCGCTTCAACTGGTTGATGATCTGCCCGCCGGATTCGGCCTTCCACTGCCAGACCCGCTCAATGAAGGCCGCGCGGCCCAGGGCGTGGCGGTCGGTGCCTTCGGCGGCCAGCCTGCGCTCCACCACGTTTTGGGTGGCGATGCCGGCGTGGTCGGTGCCCGGCATCCACAGGGCGTCAAAGCCTTGCATGCGCTTGCTGCGCACCAGGATGTCTTGTAAGGTGTTGTTCAGGGCGTGGCCCATGTGCAGGACGCCGGTGACGTTGGGGGGCGGGATGACGATGCAATAGGGCGGCTTGCTGCCGTCGGCCTGGGCCCGAAAAAGGCCCTGGTCCTCCCAATATTTGTACCACTTCTCTTCGATCCGTTTGGGATCGTAGACTTTATCGAGAATTTCGGTCATGGTGGTTCCTGTGGAAAGATTATTGGGGAAGGGGGCCAGGGGCCGACGGCCCCTGCCCCCTTCCCCAAGCCCCATCCCCCAACCCCATATTTTATATTAGGAAGATTGGAATAGATTATAACTACTTAATATCATTGCAAACTATCACGACAAAGCCAGCATGTCAAGACAATAGCAGCCTCAGGGATAAAGCGGACCGGGAAATCTGCTTGAAATTGGCCCGAAATTTTGGTATGACCAGATGGTCATGTTGAGAGCAGAAGAAGCCGCCATGTCCACTTTCCGGCAATTGCCGCCGGACAAGCAGGAACGCGTCCTGGACGCGGCGCTGGCGGAGTTCGCCGACCAGGGCTATCATGCCGCCTCACTGAACCGCCTGGTGGCCCAGGCCGGGATCGCCAAGGGTTCGCTGTACCAATATTTTCCCAATAAAGAAGGGATCTTCCGGCACATCTTCCAGTTTGCCTTGAGCCGGGTGCAGCGCCGCCTCACCACGGTCAAGGAAGGGACCCTGGAGGAAGGCTTCTTCGTGCGCCTGGAAAAATCCCTGCTGGCCGGGGTTGGTTTCCTGCGGGAACACCCCCGGATCTTCAGCCTCTATCTGAAGATCCAGTTCGACCAAAACGTCCCCTGCCGGGAGGAGTTCCTGGCTGCGGTGCGCCGCCACGCGGCGGAATATTTCGGCTCTTTGGTGCGCCGGGCCAAGGCCCGGGGGGAGCTGCGGCCCGGGGTGCCCGAGGCTGCGGTGCTGTTCCTGCTGGACGCCCTGTTCGACCGCTTCCTCCAGGCCGTGGCCGTGCCCTCTCTGGATGTGACCCTGGGCCTCTACCAGGCGCCGGAGGAGGTCATCCGCCGGCGGGTTCGGGAGTTGTTGCAATTGCTCAAGGAAGGTTTGGCGGCGTAGTGTGGCACAGGCGCTTCGCCTGTGACGGCACAGCCGGTAGCGGCTGTGCCACATAAAAAGTTTGATATTCGCATGACCGGCCGGTCATATTAAGGAGAATAGCCATGGCTCTGCCCATTTTTCAGGACTCCGGACTCAAGCCCATTTATAACAAGGTGGCTGCAGGGGTTCGTCTGGACCGGGAAGACGGGTTGGCGCTGTTTGCCAGCGCCGACCTGTTGGGGGTGGGGGCCCTGGCCCACCTGGTGCGGCAGCGCCTCCATGGGAATAGGGCCTTCTATATATACAACCAGCATATCAACTACTCCAATATCTGCATCAACGGGTGCAAGTTCTGCGCCTTCAGCCGCAAGGCCGGGGAGCCAGGGGCCTATGAGATGTCCCTGGAGGAAATCCTGGGCAAGGTGGAGGAGCGGGCCCATGAGCCCATCACCGAGGTCCATATCGTGGGCGGCTGCCACCCGGATCTGCCCTTCTCCTTTTATCTGGAGATGCTGCGCGGCATCAAGCAGTTGCGCCCCGAGGTGCATCTCCAGGCCTTCACCGCGGTGGAAGTGGCCCACCTGGCCGGCCAGGCCGGGCTGAGCGTGCCCGACACCCTGCTGGCCCTCAAGGAGGCGGGGCTGGGGTCGCTCCCCGGCGGCGGCGCCGAAGTCTTCAGCCCCCGCATCCGGCAGCATCTCTGCCCCGAGAAGCTCTCGCCCGAGGGCTGGCTGGGAGTGGCCCAAACCGCCCATAAGCTGGGGCTCAACACCAATGCCACCATGCTTTACGGGCACCTGGAGACCCTGGAGGAGCGGGTGGACCATCTGGTCAGGTTACGAGAAGCGCAGGATGAGACTCAGGGGTTCCTGGCCTTCATCCCCCTGGCCTTTCACCCCCAAAACACCGGGTTGAGCGAGCTTACCGGCCCCAGCGCCATCGACGATTTGAAGACCCTGGCGGTCTCCCGCCTGATGCTGGACAACATTCCCCACATCAAGGCCTTTTGGGTGATGCTGGGGCCCAAGATGGCCCAGATTTCCCTGTGTTTCGGGGTGGACGACGTGGACGGCACGGTTATGGAGGAGCGCATCACCCACATGGCCGGGGCCCAGACCCCGCAGGGACTGACCCGGAAGCAGCTCCGGGCCCTGATCCGGGAGGCCGGCTGCGAGCCGGTGGAGCGGGACACGCTGTACTCAGTAGTCAGTAGCCAGTAGTCAGTAGCCAGTAGTCAGTTATCAGTTATCAGTGGCAAGGGGATTTAGGTGGTTTATTAAGGGTTATATAATCCCCCCTGCCCCCCTTTAGAAAAGGGGGGTAAAAAATCTTGCTTAAATGAACAGTAATCATGAACCCAACACTATTTTCTAAGACCGGTCCCTGGCCCCTGACCTCTGATCCCGCAAAAGAGGTGGAAGAATGATTTCCGGCAAGCGCCTTAAGCGAGATGAAGCCAACCGTTTGTGGGACCTGGACCTCCTCGCCCTGGGGGCCACCGCCGACCGGGTGCGCCGCCGCCTCAACCCGGCGCCCCGGGTGACCTACGTCATCGACCGCAACATCAATTACACTAACATCTGTGTCTCGGGCTGCCGTTTCTGCGCCTTTTACCGGGCGCCCGGCGCGCCGGACGGCTACGTCCTGGCCTGGGACGAGCTGGCCGCCAAGCTCCAGGAGCTCAAGGACCACGGCGGCAGTGGGGTACTGCTCCAGGGCGGGCTCAATCCGGAGCTGGGGCCGGATTATTATGAGAAGCTCATCGGCTGCATCCGCGACGCCGGCCTGGCGGTGCACGGCTTTTCGCCGCCGGAGGTGGTTTATTGGGCCAACGAGTGGGGTTTAACGATTCAGGAAGTAATCCGACGGTTGATTGACGCGGGCTTAAGCTCCATCCCCGGTGGGGGCGCCGAAATCCTGGTGGACCGGGTGCGCCGGAAAATTTCCCCGAATAAATGCGACAGCGCCCTTTGGCTGGAAGTCATGGCCACGGCCCACCGCCTGGGATTGAAAAGCAGCGCCACCATGATGTTCGGGCACCTGGAGACCAGGGCTGAACGCACCGAGCATCTGCTCAAGATTCGCGACTTACAGGACGAAACCGGCGGCTTTACCGCCTTTATCCCCTGGACCTTCCAGCCCGGCGGCACCAACCTGGGAGGCGAGACCCTGGGGGCGGTGGAATACCTGCGCACCCTGGCCATCTCCCGGCTGGTGCTGGACAACGTGCCTCATCTGCAAGTATCATGGGTGACCCAGGGTCCCAAGGTGGCCCAGCTCGCCCTGAAATTCGGGGCCGACGACTTCGGCTCCACCATGCTGGAGGAAAACGTGGTGGCTGCCACCGGGGTGGGCTTTCGGCTGCCCCGGGAAGAGATCGAGAGCCTCATCCGCCAGGCCGGCTACGAGCCGCAGGTGCGGGACCATAGATATAAAATCAGTGATTAATGGCCAGTTGTCAGGGGTCAGTAAAAGACAGATAGTTGGTGGGGCGGGCCTCCGTGCCCGCCTGAGGGTGTACACTGCACAATTACGTCTTGCACAGGTGAGGACACCTGTGCCACCAAGAATCAGTGATCAGTGGCCAGTAAAAGATAGCCACGGGCGGTTGTGCTTTTCTAAGGAATGGTGGGCAGTGCCAACCCTACAGGCGAGACGCCTGGGCCATCAAGGCCAGTGAACTCTAAAAAACCATGAAGCCAGAAATAGCCGTCATTGCCCGGGTCGGGGCGCATAAGGCCTTCGAGGCCGCGGGCTTGGAGCCGGAGAAGACCGAGGTCTATCCCACACCGTATGGCGACAGCCGCCCGGTCCATTTCTTCCGGCGAGAGGGCCTGGAGTTTGCCGTTCTTTCCCGGCACGGCGAGGCGGGCTACGACCTCTCAGCGCCCTTTCTCAACCCCCGGGCCAACCTCTATGCCCTGAAGAGCCTGGGAGTGGCGAAGGTCCTGGCCTGGGTGGCTCCAGGGTCCCTGCGGCGGGAAATGGCCCCCGGCGATCTGGTGGTGCCGCGCGATGTCTTGGATGAAGGCAAAGGTGGACCGCAGACCTTTTTCAAGGGGGTGGGTTGGGGCTTCATTCGGCATAATCCCTTGTTCTGCCCGGAACTCCGGGAAGCCCTGCTGAAGGCCCTGGCCGGGGCGCCGTTCACGGTTCACGGCCACGGGGTCTATGTGGCCACCACCGGGCCGCGGCTGGAGACGGCCGCCGAGATCCGCAAGTTCCGCCTGTTGGGGGGCGACCTGGTGGGCCAGACCCTGGCGCCGGAGGTCTTTCTGGCCCGGGAACTGGAACTCTGCTACACTGCCCTCACTTATGTGGTGAATTACGGCGAGGGCTTGGTGGACCGGCCCTACCAGCCCGGAGTGCTGTTCGAGGGCCTGGCCACGCCCGATGAAATCCAAAAGGTGGCGGCAGTGGAAGCAGCCTTTCCGGAGTTAATCCTGAGGATCTTGCCGGCCCTTGCCGCCACGGCGCGGCAATGCCCCTGTCCCCGCTTGCTGGAGCGCTACCGCCTCCGGGGGGACCTCGGTCCGGACTGGCGCAGTTGGGTTAAATGAGTTTGGGGGGAAAGGGGTAAAAGGCGAAAAGAGGAAAAATGCAAAAGACTCGTATAATTTCGCCAGTTCTCCTTTTCCCCATTTCCCCCAGGAATCCATCGCCGGAGTGTTTTTATGGAGAACAGCCACCCCCGGCTGTTCTTTTGCAGGCGAGGGCACCTGCTCTCCTTTTTCATTATCTCGGCCAGGCACAGAAGCCTGCCGCACCAAACATGGATGAGACATGATCGCACACGTCAGTAAATGGGTCTTACCGGTGAGCCGCCCACCCATCCGGGATGGGGCGGTGGTGCTAAATGGCGATGGCATCCTGGCCGTGGGTCCGGCTCGGGAGGTGCTGTCAGGCTTTAAGGGGCTGATCTGCAACCACGGCGCCGGCGCCATCCTGCCGGGCCTGATTAACTGCCATGCCCACCTGGAGTTCTCCGCCCGGGCCGGGCGCATTCCCCCGCAGGAGCGCTGGGAGGAGTGGTTGGAGTCCACCCTGGCGGCCCGTGAAACCCTGGCCCCGGCAGCGGTTGACCAGGGCATCCTCCAGGGGATTGAGGCCCTGCGTCGCAGCGGCACCGCCTTAGTGGGCGAGGTCAGCAACACCGGCGCTTCTCTGGGCCATTTGGAAAACAGTCCCCTGGAATACCATCTGTTTTATGAATGTTTGGGTTTCAATCTGCGGGAGCGGGTGGATCTGGCCGAGTCTTTTCCGTTTTTGGCCGAGTCCAGGGCGGTGGAAAATCTCCAGGTCTCGGCCGCGGCCCATGCTCCTTATTCCGTCTCCCCGGAACTCTTCCGGGCCATCAACCTTTGGAACGGCGACTCCCGGCCCCAAACCGTACACCTGGGGGAATCACGGGCGGAGCTGGATTTTTTGTCGAATGGCAACGGTTTTTTCCAGGACTTGCTCATGAGACGCGGGCGCTGGGTGGAGGATTTTCAAGCCCCGGGACCGAGCCCGGTAGCTTACCTGAATGACTTGGACTTCTTGGGACCCCGCACCCTGGCGGTACACGGCGTCTGGCTCGATGACCCGGATTGCCGCCTGCTGGCCCAGAGTCAAAGCTGGCTGGTCCTCTGTCCCCGGGCCAACCGCTACACCGGAGCCGGAGTGCCGCCGGTGGACCGGCTGCTGCAAGCCGGGGTCAACCTGGCCCTGGGCACCGACTCCCTGGCGGGCAACTGGGACCTGAACCTGTTCGGCGAGATGCGCTGGCTGCATCGCAATTTCCCCGCCTACCCCGGGGATTTGTGGCTACGCCTGGGGACCCTCAATGGGGCCCGGGCCCTGGGACGCGACCGGGACCTGGGCAGCCTGGAGCCGGGCAAAAAGGCGACCCTGGGTTTCATTCCCTTGGCTGAGGCCACGGAAAATTTTTGGCGGGAACTTTTCGTCGCCGGGTCGGCAGGGAAGTTTCGCTGGTTGAATTAACCAGGGCGACCCAGCGGGTCGCCCCTACAGAAAAATAGGGACACTTCCTATTTTTCTGGATAAGTCCTTCATATCACGGAGATAAAATGACAAAAAATAGGAAGTGTCCCTATTTTTCCGGAGCCCATTATGGCTTTTAAGGCTCGACTTGGCCGGATTCAGTACCTCAATGTCCTGCCCATCTATTTCGCCCTGGAGCACCTGTTCGGGGAAAATGGCTTTCACCTGGTGGCCGGCACCCCGGCGGAACTCAACGCCGCCATGCGCCAGGGGGAGGTGGACCTGGGCTCCATTTCCGCCATGGAATACGGCCGCCATCCGGACGATTACCTGCTGCTCCCGGACCTCTCCATCAGTTCCCGGGGGCCGGTGGGCAGTGTGCTGCTCTTCAGCCGGACGCCGTTTGCGGAGTTGGACGGCCGCAGCATCCGGGTGAGCAATGCTTCGGCCAGCGGCGCCGCCCTGCTCAAGGTCCTCATGGCCAAACTTTTCCGGGTGAAGCCGCTCTATGAGGCCGGTACTCTGGCTAAACGGCCCCTGGCAGAGGCTGAGGCGATTATGGCCATTGGCGACGAGGCCTTGTGTCTGAAGCACGCCAAGGCCCTGCCCTTCGAACTGGACCTGGGGGAGGCGTGGCAAGAATTAACCGGCTTGCCCTTTGTCTTCGGAGTCTGGGCGGTGCGCCGGGCCTTTGCCATAAGCCAGCCCGAGGCTACCGGAGCTTTGCACCGGCAGCTGTTGCGTTCCAAAGTCTGGGGGCTGGGATCATTGCCGGAGTTGAGCCGGATAGCCGCCAAACCCTTCGGCATGACCCCGGAGCAGGTACTGGCCTATTTCCACCAACTGGATTATGCTCTAGGGCCGGAGCACGAACGGGGCTTGAGGACGTTTTTTCATTATTTGCACGAACAGGGAGAGCTTCCCGAGGAACCGCGGTTGGAGTATTTTCAGGGGTAGCTTCAAATAAGTATTTTTTAGTAGCCGCAGGCTTTAGCCTGCGCCGGCACAGGCTGGAAAGCCTGTGCTACCAAAGATTAGCTGACTGCTAATAGCTGATCGCTGACAGCTATCCCGAAGGGATAAAAACATGGGTTATCGCAATTTGCAGGATTTTATCGCCCGCCTGGAGAAGGCCGGGGAACTGGTGCGGATTAAGGAGCCGGTGAGTCCCTATTTGGAGATTACCGAGATCACCGACCGGGTCTCCAAGTCTGGGGGGCCGGCGCTGCTCTTCGAAAACGTGCCCGGCTACGAGATGCCGGTGCTGATGAACGCCTTCGGCTCCATGCACCGCATGTGTCTGGCCCTGGAGGTGGAGTCTTTGGACGACATCGCCCAGGATTTGCTGGGCTTCATGGAGGCGGAGGCCAACACCCTGTGGAAGAAGTTGAAGCTCCTGCCCCAGCTGGCCCGGCTGGGAAGGATGTTTCCCAAGGAGGTGTCCCGGGGGCCCTGCCAGGAAGTGGTGCTCACCGGCGACGATATCGATCTGGCCAAGATCCCGGTACTCACCTGCTGGCCGGAAGACGGCGGGCCTTTCATCACTCTGCCGGCGGTCTTCACCCACCATCCCGAGACCGGCCGGCGCAACGTCGGCATGTACCGCCTGCAGGTCTATGACGCCAAGACCACCGGCATGCACTGGCACGCCCACAAGGGCGGGGCCCAGCACTACCGGGTGGCGGAGGCCAGGGGGGAAGCGCTGCCCGCGGCGGTGGCCATCGGCGCCGACCCGGCGGTGACCTATGCGGCCACCGCGCCCCTGCCCGAGGACATCGACGAAATCCTGTTTGCCGGCTTCCTCAGGAATGAGCCGGTGGAGATGGTGGACTGCGTCAGCCAGCCCCTGAAGGTGCCGGCGGAAGCGCAGATCGTTTTGGAGGGATTCGTGGCGCCCGGAGAACGACGCACGGAAGGGCCTTTCGGCGACCACACAGGTTATTATTCCCTGGCCGACGACTACCCGGTGTTCCACCTCACCGCCATCACCCGGCGGCGCCAGGTGGTCTATCCCGCCACCATTGTGGGCCGGCCCCCCATGGAAGACTGTTTCCTGGCCAAGGCCACCGAGCGCATCTTCTTCCCCTTGATCAAAAAGACCCTGCCGGAGATGGTGGACCTGAACCTGCCGGTGGAGGGGGTGTTCCACAACCTGGCCTTCATTTCCATCGACAAGCGCTATCCCGGCCATGCCCGCAAGGTGATGCACTCCATTTGGGGCATGGGCCAGATGATGTTCACCAAGATCATCGTGGTCTTCGACAAGGAAGTGGATGTTCAGGATATCGGCCAGGTCCTGTGGCGCCTGGGGAACAATGTCGACCCCAAACGGGACGTGGTGTTCTCCGAAGGGCCGGTGGACGCCCTGGACCATGCCGCCCCCTTGCCCCATTACGGTTCCAAGATGGGCATCGACGCCACCCGCAAGTGGCCGGAAGAGGGTTTTAGCCGGCCCTGGCCCAAGGTGATCGACATGGACCCGGAAATCAAACGTAAGGTGGACGAATTGTGGCCCAAGTTGGGACTGAAGTGAACCGCTACGTGGTGGCCGTCACCGGGGCCTCGGGAATGATCTACGCCCGGGAATTGCTGGCCTATTTCGCCGGACGGCCGGACCTGGAACTGCACGCCATCATCTCCGCCGCCGGGGAGCAGGTGCTCAACCTGGAGCTGGGACTGACCCCGGATAACCTGGCCCCCGGGGCCGTCTGGCACCGGGTGGACGACTTCACCGCCCCCATGGCCAGCGGCTCCTTCCGGGCCCGGGCCATGGTGGTGGTTCCTTGCTCTATGGGGACCCTCGGAGCCATCGCCCAGGGAGCGGGGCGCAACCTGATCCACCGGGCCGGCGAGGTCTTCCTGAAGGAGCGGCGGCCCTTGATTTTGGTGGTGCGGGAAACCCCGTTGAGCCTCATTCACCTGAAGAACCTGGTCCGGGTGGCCGAAGCCGGGGCCACCGTCATGCCGGCCTGCCCGGGCTTCTACCATCGGCCCGCCTCTCTTACTGAGCTGGCCCGGCAGTTCGCCGGGCGCATTCTTGATCACCTGGGGCTTACGCACCAACTTGGCCCCCGCTGGGGAGAGGACTGACAAGAAAGGCTCTAAGAGAAGAGGAGTTGGGGTGAGCGGATATATTTTTTTGGCAGCCGCGGCCGCGGCCACCGGCCTGCATCTTTGGCTGGGAAAACAGCCGGTCACCAGGGCAAGGGTCATCGAAGTCCTGCTGCTTTATCTATTGGTCATTTTTGCGGGATTGGGAGGAGTGCTGGGGTTCTTGGGTCATACCTTCATGGCTCGGGAAATCGCCCTGAAGATCGGCTGGCAGCCCAGCCCCTTTCAGTTTGAAGTGGCCCTGGCCAACCTGGCCTTCGGCGTGCTGGGGATCTTGTGTCTTTGGCAGCGCCGGGGATTTTGGACCGCCACCGGGATCGGTTATGCCACCTTTTTACTGGGGTGCGGCTATGGGCATCTCAGGGACATGATCGGCCACCACAATTACGCCCCTTATAACGTGGGGCTGGTGCTGTGGCTTAATGATCTGGCCGTGCCCCTGGCCATCCTGGTATTGTTGCTGCTGCGCCACCAAAACGAGAGACCGAGGGAGTCTGCCCTTGCATCTGACTGAACGGATTGAAAATGAATGAAGATAGCCCGATGAACGGCAGTTCGACCATAAAACAGTTTTTCCGGGACGTCGGCGAACTCCTGGAAATGATCAAGATCGGCCACAGCGTCCTGGCCCTGCCCTTTGCCTTTATGGGGGCCATGCTGGCGGCCCGGGGCCTGCCCGCCGGCCGCATCAGCTTTTTTATCCTGGTGGCCATGGTGGGAGCCCGGGCGGCAGCCATGGCCTTCAACCGCCTGGCGGACGCCCCGTTCGACGCCCTCAATCCGCGCACCGCCGACCGGGCCTTGCCCGCCGGCCGGGTGAGCCGCCGGGGCACCTTCATCTTCACCGCCATCGGCGCCGCAGTCTTTATGGGGGCTGCGGCCCAGCTCAACCGGGTCTGTTTCCTCCTCTCGCCCCTGGCCCTGCTGGTGATCCTGGGATACTCCCTCACCAAGCGCTTCACCGTCCTCTCGCACCTGGTCCTGGGCCTGAGCCTGGGCCTCGCCCCGCTGGGCGGTTGGCTGGCGGTTAAGGGCGACCTGGGCCTCTCGGTGCTGGTCCTGGCTCTGGCGGTAATCTTCTGGGTGGCAGGCTTCGACGTCCTCTATGCCCTGCAGGACGAGGAGTTCGATCGGCGCCTGGGCCTGTTCTCCCTGCCGGCCTGGCTGGGCGCCGTCAAGGCCCGGCGCCTGGCGTGGCTGTTTCACCTGGTGGCCGCCGCCCTCTTCGGCCTCACCGGGGTTTTGGCCGGTCTGGGCCCCATCTATGCCGGGGCCGTAGTCTTAAGCGCCCTCATCATGTTCGCCCAGCACTTCCGTCTCTCCACGCAGGAACCCCTGCGCCTGCCGCCGGCCTTTTTCACCCTCAACGGCCTGGTGGGGCTGGGCCTGGCCCTGGCCACCTGGCTGGCCCTGGTCCTTTAAACCTCCTCCTGCCGGGCTTTTTCCTTGATTGGCAGCTAAAGCAGAGCAGCCAAGAGGTCATCTGGCTGGCGTTCCCGGTTATAAGACCTGGAATAACACCACAGGCCGCACTTTTGGCCATTGCCAAAATCTGTTCCGCTTCTCAATTCCGAATATTAAAAGGGGCCTGCGGGCCCCTTTTTATTTCGATCTGGGCCCGAAACAGGATCTCCGCCGCTGCCCCTCTCTTTGGTATCTTCGGTAAATATTTCTTGACATTTGGCAATCTAAGGCCATATGATACCCTTGCTTGATTTTCTATGGTCGTTCCTTGAAATCTCTTCTCAGTGAGAAACTGTAGCCTGGGGAAAAATAATTAAATATTTCGCTTGACAAAAATTTCCCCAGCGACTTAAAATATGCTGAACTTTTTAATGTGGGAGAGATGTAGACCCTGTTAGAAAGGAGGAAGAGGGGGGCCTGGGGAAAAGCCCAAACTTTTCAACCAAATGATTAAGGGGGGATACCTAATGAAGAAGATTGGTGTTTTGGCAGTAGTGGTGGCAATGGCCTTCCTGTTTGTGGGAGTGGCCAGCGCCGAGATGTATGTGGAAGGTTACATTGGCGGGGTCCTGCCAACTACCATCGGGCAGTCCTTTACCGTCGTTGACCAGCCTATTGGGCAGATCGCTTCCCAAAGAGACCATCTGCGCTATTCGGGAAGTGTCGACGCAGCCGTGCTTGGCGGCGTCAAGCTGGGAACCTGGTTCGTCCCGGAGGGCTTTGCGGGAATGAATTATCCCACCTGGATGAAGTACTTGGGCTTTTACACCGATTTCAGCTACCAGAACATAAACGTGCGGAACCAGAGGCTTGGTGGTACGGACCAATACAGTCTCACCATACCTAAAGTCTTCTCCACCAGTGCTTCTTTTCTCAATGCCGGGTTCATGAATAGCGAAGGCATGGCCGCCACCTGGGCCTTCATGTTTGCCGGCCGCTACGGCTTCTTCGCGGATTCCGAGGTGCCTTTCGGCCGCCTCCAGCCTTATGTGGCCGTAGGCCCGGCCATCATGTTCAGCTCCATGAAACCGAAGCTGAACACCCAGTTTCTGCAGGCGCCTCCGAACTCTGCGAACCCGCCCGTTAATGGCTTTATGCAAATGAGCCCGGGCAACGCTTCATCTACGGACATCGCCCTGGCGGTGGATGCCGGCATCCGGTACATGTGCCTGAAGAACGTCTCCGTGGACCTCTCCTTCAAGTGGCGGCATGCTGCCCCGAGTTACAGCTTTAGTGGGCAAGACCTTGCAAATCTCACTTTTATCGGAGCCCCGGCCACCTTCACGCTGCATCCCACTTACGACCTGTTCAGCTTCCAGTTGGGCGCGGCGTACCACTTCTAAGCTAACCACTACGGATATTTAACAGGCGGCCTTCGGGCCGCCTTTTTTATTGACCGCTTAGGGCCGCAGGCGTCTCGCCGTTATCACCGCAGGTTTTCGGTAAGGACCTGCGGCTACAGCCGGTGGAAAGTGTCTGGGGTCTTTTCTCGTCTCGCGGCGGCAAGGCCATTGTCTATCGCGAGGCAAAGATGATATGGTGAGACGGGTTTCATCTGAGGACACCAAAACCCAGGTCGTCATCCTGAGCGGAGCGAAGGATCTCATAAATGGTGGACGGGGAACCCGAGAAAACCACTTGTCCCCGGGCAGAAAATATGAGATTCTTCGGTCGCTTCGCTCCCTCAGAATGACATAAGAGGGATTTTTTCAGAAGTCTGGACAGCCTTTAATTTAAAATCCGGAACTTGCTTCTTTTCAATGTTTCTCCAGCAATTACTCAACGGCCTGACCACCGGCAGCGTTTACGCCCTCATCGCCCTGGGCTACACCATGATTTACGGCATCCTGGGCCTGATCAACTTCGCCCAGGGAGAGATTTACATGTTCGGGGCCTTTGTCACGGTCTTGCTGCTGGCCACCGGGCAGGTCAATTTCGTCCTGGCTTTTATCGCCGGGATGGGAGCCGCCGGCGTGCTGGGGGTGGTCCTGGAACGGGTGGCCTTCCGGCCCCTGCGCGGTTTCCATCCCCTGGTGCCCCTCATCAGCGCCATCGGCGCCTCCATCTTTCTCCAGAGCCTGGCCCTGCTCCTGTTCGGTCCCAATGACCGGCCCTTTCCCATCCAATTCACCTTTAGCAGTGTTGACGTCGCCGGAGTGCCGGTGTCCACCCTGCAGATGGCCATCCTGGCCGCGGCCCTGGGATTCATGGGCCTGCTGGTGGTCTTCGTGCGTTATACCAGGTACGGCAAGGCCATCGTCGCCTGCGCCCTGGACCGGGACACCGCCCGCCTCATGGGGATCAACGTGGACCGCATGGTGGCCCTGACCTTTTTTATCGGCTCCGCCCTGAGCGGCGCCGCGGGCATTTTGATGGCCTGCTATTACAACGCCACCTACCCCCGCATGGGCCTGCTGCCGGGCCTCAAGGCCTTCAGCGCCGCCATCCTGGGGGGGGTGGGCAATATCCCCGGGGCCATCCTGGGCGGGCTCTTCCTGGGGATGGCCGAGAGCCTGGGCGCCGCTTATATTTCATCCGGCTACAAAGATGCCATCGCCTTCGCCATCCTTATCCTGGTGCTGCTGATCCGGCCCCAGGGGATTTTGCGCGGGCGGGGGGAATAAGAAGCTATCAGCTTTCAGCGGTCAGCTTTCAGCTTAAGAAACTCGGAGGTTTAGCTGATGGATAAAACCCTGTTCAGCATCGAGAACTTAATTGGTAACCAAATGACTTTATTGACAATTAATAATCTGATAAAGAATACTTGATGACCGCCTATCTCTTGCATCTGGCCATCCTGGCAGGGATCTATATCATCCTCACCGTGAGCCTCAACCTGATCATCGGCTATGCCGGCCAGGTCTCTTTGGGGCACGCCGCCTTTTACGGCATCGGCGCCTACGCCTCCGCTCTGGTGGCCTTGCACTGGCACTTCCCCTTTCCGCTGGCGGCCCTCAGCGCCATGCTGGCGGCTGGCGTCTGCGGTATGGCCCTGGGCCTTCCCACCTTGCGGCTGAAAGAGGACTACCTGGCCATTGTGACCCTGGGGTTCGGGGTGATAATGGACCTGGTGTTCCTCAACCTGGAGATCACCGGGGGGCCGGACGGCCTGGCGGGCATCCCCTCCCCTGCCCTTTTCGGTCTGAGCTTTCGGCCCACCGGCCGGTACCTCATTATCGTCGCCGTGGCGGTGATCCTGGTGCTGCTGGTGACCTGGCGTCTGGTGGAGTCCTATCACGGGCGGGCCCTGCGGGCCATCCGGGACCACGAGATCACCGCCCAGGTCATGGGCATCAACACCCCGGCTTACAAAGTCGTCATCTTCACCCTGGCCGCGGCCCTGGCGGGACTGGCCGGCTCACTGTACGCCCATTACATCACCTTCATCAACCCCGAGTCCTTCGGCCTGCACACCTCCATCCTGATCCTGGCCATGGTGGTGCTGGGGGGCATGGGCTCGATAGTGGGGTCGGTGGCGGGAGCGGTGATCCTGACGGCCTTACCGGAGTTGCTGCGGGAGTTCCGGTCCTACCAGGATCTGGTCTACGGGGCGCTGTTGGTGGGCCTGCTCATTTTAAGGCCGGAAGGATTGCTGGGCAAAGGGAAGTTGAGTCTGAAGTTCTTGCAGCGGGAGAGTTGAAAAGACGGTTTTCGGTTTTCGGTTTTCAGTTTTCGGTAAATGCAAAAAAACGATCTATAGATATTTCGTAAATAATGGTAGACGACGAGCATGAAGGTTTTTTTGGGATTTGATCCTGGTGGTAAAGGAAAATTTGGCTGGGCAGTCTGCCTCGAAATTAATGATGGGCTCACGGTTATAGCCACCGACATTGCCGATCATGCGAAAGATGCACTTGAAAAGTCATTAAATGCCCTACCAAAGGGAGGGTCAGTTGTCGCAGCGGGAATAGATGCGCCCATGTTTTGGGTAGCCGATGGGCGCCGTGAGGCTGACCGTTTAATTCGCAAAGCAATTGGACGCCTTGGCGCAAAATCTCCAGGAGGAACGGTTCAATCCATCAACTCCTTGCAAGGCGCTTGCGTGATTCAGGGTTTACTGATATCGAAATTGCTTCGGCGCTTATACCCCGATCTTCCTATAACAGAGGCTCATCCCAAAGCATTGCTCTGGCTAATGGGTATAGCGCAGAGAGGTCGTGATCCAGGGATGATAGAAATCAAAGATATCGAAGAAGTGATTATAGGAGAAGTGGGGTTCGGTTTGTTAGACAAGGAGAAGGACAAACGTGACGCTGTTCTTGCAGCATTGACAGCCCAGATGATGATTAGAAGGAAGTCAGATTGGGTTGATTTACTCAAATATGAAAGAAAAGAACGAATCTTAGCGGACGAACCGCCGATAGGATACTGGATGCCCAAAAAATATTTTGAGACTGACTGATATTATGGATCAACCATTATGAATATCCCAACCATGCTGCCAATCAACCGAAAACCGAAAACCGAAAACCGAAAACCGTGCTTACTCTAAAAAGCGTTCAGGCCGGGTATGGCCGACTGCCGGTGCTCAAGGGCATCTCTCTCCACGTCCGGGAAGGCGAGGTGGTCACCCTCATCGGCGGCAACGGCGCCGGTAAGAGCACCACCCTGCGCACCATCTCCGGCCTGCTGCGGGCCCGGAAAGGGGAGATCGAATTCACCGGCCACGATCTGACCCGT
This sequence comes from Deltaproteobacteria bacterium, assembly GCA_026388765.1. GTDB lineage: Bacteria > Desulfobacterota > Desulfobaccia > Desulfobaccales > 0-14-0-80-60-11 > JAPLJC01. The sequence goes on along the minus strand of JAPLJC010000078.1, from coordinate 12,813 downwards.
CTGGCGCCCGAACGCATCGTCACCCTGGGATTGGCCCTGGTGCCGGAGGGCCGCCGGGTCTTCCGCACCCTGAGCGTCACCGCCAACCTGGAGCTGGGGGCCTATCACCGGAAGGATAAAGGCCAGGTGCGCCGGGACCTGGAGGACCTGCGGCAGCGCTTTCCCATCCTGCAGAGCCGGGCCCAGCAGGCGGCCGGCACCCTGAGCGGCGGCGAGCAGCAGATTTTGGCCATCAGCCGGGCCCTCATGGCCCGTCCCCGCCTCTTGATGTTGGATGAGCCCTCGATGGGTCTGGCGCCCCGCATGGTAACCCAGGTTTATGAAATTCTGGCAGAATTAAAGGAAAGCGGCACCACCATCCTGTTGGTGGAGCAAAATGCCCGGGCCGCCTTGAAGGTGGCCGACCGGGGGTACGTCCTGGAGACCGGCCGCATCATCCTGGACGGGGCCGCCGCCGAACTGCGGGAAGACCCGGAGGTCCAGCGGGCTTATCTGGGCAAGGGCTATCGGGAAGTGTGGGAATAAAAAAAGGAGGGGAAAAGGGTAAAAGGTTAAAAGGGGAAAGGGAAGACCTTCATTTTCCTGTCCTTTTCCCCTTTTCCCCCTTTCCCCTTTTCCCCCTGGACCTTTGACAAAGTAATCTTAAATGGAAAATGTGACCAGTTTACTGACAGTCAATAACCTGACCAAAAAATTCGGCGGGGTCCAGGCCCTGACCGGGGTCTCTTTCACGGTGGAGGCGGGCGAGATCCTGGGTCTCATCGGCCCCAACGGCGCCGGTAAGACTACCTGCTTCAATCTCATCAACGGCCTCATCCCGCCCACGGCGGGCAGCATCATGATGGCCGGCCGAGAGCTGCTGGGGCTGCCGCCATATCACCGGGCCGCCCGGGGCCTGGCCCGGACCTTTCAGAATATCCAGCTCTTTGGAGGCATGACGGTGCAAGAAAATATCCTCACCGGCAACCACCTGAGCCAGAAGGTGGGGATCCTGCAGGCCCTCCTGCCGCTGCCCAAGGTGAGGCGGGCTCAGGCCCAGGCCGCCGGGCGCGCCCTGGAGTTGCTCCGCCTGGTGGGCCTGGAAGGCAAAGGCGATCTTCCGGCCGATTCCCTGGCCTACGGCGACCAGCGCCGCCTGGAGATCGGCCGGGCCCTGGCTTTGGGGCCGCAATTGCTGCTGCTGGATGAGCCCGCCGCCGGCCTCAATCCCCGGGAGACCGAGGACCTCATGGTCTTGCTGGAGGAACTGCGGCGCCTGGGGATCACCCTGCTGGTCATCGAACACGACATGACCCTGGTCATGGGCCTCTGCGACCGCATCGTGGTCCTGGACCACGGCGAAGTCATCGCGGCCGGCCCGCCCCGGGAGATCCGCCGGGACCCCCGGGTCATCGAGGCCTATTTGGGTAAGGAGGAAGAATAGAAACTTGGGGGAGGGCAGGGATTTTTTCGTAAGTATCCCTGGCCCTCCCCCCAAATACCGCAGCAATCCGGGAGGACGACCATGGCAATCTTCGATCAGGGAGCGGAGCAGATGGATCGTGGGGAATTGGCCCAGCTCCAGTTGGAGCGGCTCCAGGCCACCCTCACCCGGGTCTATAAGAACGTCAAGTTCTACAAAAAGAAATTCGACGAGATCGGCTTCCTGCCGGAGGATTGCCAGTCCCTGGAGGACCTGGCGAGGATGCCCTTCACCACCCGGCACGACCTGGCCCGGGCCTACCCCTACGAGATGTTCGCCGTGCCCCTGCGGGAGGTGGTGCGCATCCACTCCTCCACCGGCAGCCCCGGCAACCCCATCGTCATGGGCTATACCGCCCGGGACCTGCGCCACTGGGCCCGGCTTGCGGCCCGGGTCCTCACCGCCGCCGGGGTGGACCGGGATGACGTGGTCCAGGTGACCCTGAGCTACGGCTTGCTCACCAGCGCCTTCGGCCTCCACTACGGGGTGGAACTCCTGGGGGCCTCGGTAATCCCCACCGGTCCCGGCGGCACCGCCCGCCAGGTCCAGGTGATGCGGGACTACCGCAGCACCGTGTTGATCTCCACCCCCTCCTACGCCCTGGTGCTGGCCGACCAGATGGCGGCCCAGGGGCTGGACCCCAAGGACCTGCACCTGAAGCTGGCGCTTTTGGCCGGGGAGCCCTGGACCGAAGCAGAGCGCGCCGAAATCGAGTCCCGCCTCTACCTCACTGCCCTGGAGAATTACGCCCTGTCCGAAGCCATGGGGCCGGGGGTGGCCGGGGAGTGCGCCGCCCGCCAGTCGCCGGGCATGCACCTCAACGAAGACCATTTCCTTCCCGAGGTCATCGACCCCAAAAGCGGCGCGGTCCTGCCGGCCGGAGAGCTGGGGGAGCTGGTGATTACCACCATCACCCGGGAGGCCACGCCGCTGGTGCGTTTCCGCACCGGGGATTTGGTGCGCCTGGACTATGCGCCCTGCCCCTGCGGCCGCACCTTCGCCCGCATGAGCCGGATTGCGGGACGTTGCGATGAGGTGGTGATCGTCAAGGGCATCAATATCTTCCCGACCCGGGTGGGCCAGATTTTGCGGGGCCTCCACGGGGAGGAAGAACCCTCCTACCAGTTGGTGGTGGGGCGGGAGGGCCACCTGGACTACCTGGAGGTCAAGATCGAGGTGCACGAGGGCCTCTTCTTCGACAAGATGACGGTGCAACGGGAATTTTTGCAGGAACTGACCCACAAGCTGGCCCAGGGCATCGGCGTCCAACCGCGGGTGAAACTGGTGGAGGTGGGCTCGCTCGCCCGGGAGCAGGAGACCTCTAACTTAGTGATTGATTTAAGGAAGTGAGTTTGTTAGCATGTGCCCATCTCTGCGCGATCATCGATCTTAGCGGGAGGAAGGGAAATGGCTCAAGGAGCAAATGACATCCGTTATGTGTGCCTCTCGGATATGCATCTGGGGGCCGAAGGCAGCCTTTTAACTAACATGCCTCCGGGGAACCCTACGGCTGATCCCCTGACCGCGAGTCCGGTCTTGCAAGATTTGGTGTATTGTCTGAGAGACCTGATTTTGCGCAACGAGGATCAGGCCTCCAAGCCCACCTTGATCTTCATGGGGGATATCTTAGAGCTGGCCCTGGCCAATGACAACGTCGCGGCCATGGTTTTTTGGCGGTTCATAGACCTTGCCATGGAATCGGGCTATGAACTTTTTGGAAATATTGTCTATGTCCCGGGCAACCATGACCACCACCTGTGGGAAAGCGCCCGGGAGACCCAGTATGTAGATAATTACCTGCCGGGAAAAGATTTTCTCGCCGATCCCCCATGGCATACCACCAATATCTTCATGATCGATGATCCAAACCCAGTGCCCTCGTATTTCCTGAACGCCCTATTACGTCGTTATGGCCATCTCAAGGACATGACCATTAATACCGCCTACCCCAATTTTGGCTTGATGAAAGGCAATCGCAGCGTAATCTTTCATCACGGGCACTTCATCGAATCCATATATCAGCTTATGACCACCCTCAAAAACCTGATCTTTCCCCGGTTGCAAGAAGAGACTCGCGAAATATGGGATATAGAGGCGGAAAACTTTGCCTGGATCGATTTTTTCTGGTCCACGATGGGGCGCTCCGGAGAATTCGGCAAGGATGTGGAAATTATCTATGACAAGATGCAAGATGAGGCGCAACTTAGGAAGCTGGTCGAAAACCTGGCCACCGGCCTGGCGGAAAAGTACGGTAAGACCGGCTGGCTGGGTTCCGCGATAGTCAAAGGGGTAGTCGATGGCCTGGTGGCCAAGCTCTACAATCAAGAGCGGACCCAGACCAGTAAGCTCTTAAGCCTGGACGCCGAACAGGGGCTGCTGGATTACGTTGACGGGCCTCTGAAAATGCAAATTCAAAAGGAATGGGAGAAGCGTCAACACTTATATTTCCCCGATGAGATCACCATCGTCTTCGGCCATACGCATAAGCCCTTTGAGGAGCCCAGAACCTTTCCAAACCTGGGCAATGGCGTCCCGGTCTATAACACCGGCGGCTGGGTGGTGGAGACGCCAGAGCCCGCCTCACTGCATGGCGGCGCCGTGGTACTGCTGAATGAGAATCTCGATGTCGCTTCCCTGCGCATGTATAACGAGGCGGACGGTCCGGTAAAGGTTGCGGTGCACGAGCAACCCCTCCCCGGCCAGCCCAACAGCGGATTCTTCGATTACATAAGCAAGTTGGTCCAACCCGACCAGCCGCCCTGGACCAAGTTTTCCCAGACGGTGGCCGGGGAACTTGGCATCCGTAGAGAGAATCTTAAGAAAAAGATAACTACTTAAGATGCGGCTAATTAAGATAATCGCACTTGCTTGCCTGATCTTCCTCCTGGCGGCGGGCTGTGCCGGGGTAACGCCGCCGCCGGCGAGTCTGAGCCAGGACTGGGGCGAACAAAAGACCTTTGATTATCATGGCCTCAAGATCAACTATTATGAGAAGGGGCAGGGGCCGCCGGTCCTGCTGCTGCATGGCTTCGCAGCCTGCGCCTATACCTGGCGGTTCATCGGGCCGCCGTTGGCGGCGGACCAGCGCGTCATCACCATGGACCTGAAAGGCTTCGGCCTTTCGGACAAGCCCGACGACGGCCATTACGCCATGGCCGACCAGGCCGAGATGGTGGCCGACTTCATCCGCCGCCAGGACCTGCACGACCTGGTGATCATGGGCCACTCCATGGGCGGCGGGGTGACGCTCATGACTTATCTCAAGCTGAGGGAGACCGACCCCGGGGGTATCAAAAAGCTGGTGCTCATCGACAGCGCCGGCTATCCGCAGAAGATGCCCTGGTTCATCTGGATGGCCAAGGTCCCCGGGCTCAGTACCGCACTCAGCAAACTGCTGCCGCCCCGGTTCGCCGCCGCCCTGGTGCTGAAAAAATGCTACTATGACAAGGACAAGGTCACCGAAGAGCAGATTGACACCTACGCCTATTACGGCAGCCTGCCGGGCGCGGCCGCGGCGGTGAGCCAGACGGCGAAACAGATTGTGCCTAAAGATCAAGAAATCGAGGCCCTCATCGCCCAATACAAGACCATCAAGGTGCCGGTCCTGGTTATCTGGGGGAAAGAGGATGAAGTGGTGCCCCTCAAGGTCGGCCTGAATTTCAAACGGGACCTCCCGGACTCGCAACTGGTCGTCATTCCGCATTGCGGCCATATACCCCTGGAGGAGGAACCGCTGGCGACCAGGCAGGCGATTGGGGAGTTCTTGAAAAAGTAATTTAAAATAAGATGCACAGGTGAGGACACCTGTGCCACCAGGCTCAATTAAAGTGAAGGGTGATGAAAAGAAAAGTGGTACAGGCGTCTCGCCTGTGCAATCCTTTAGAATTACTCGAAGATATTTGCCACATTGGCAATTGCCGGGCAGCGTTTATTTCATTACCTGGCGCGGTAAAGATGGCGAACTACTTTCCTCCCAGGAACGCACCATTGCCTTGGAGGCACTGCAATATTGGGATGGCCGCAAATGGACTTTATATGCGGCAGTAATCATGCCCGATCATGTGCATGCCCTGGTACAACCGCTGGCCCTGCCTGAAAGCGAAGGAGTTTATGATCTGGCGGAGATTATTCATAGCGTCAAGAGATTCAGCGTTTATCAAATTAACCGGCAGAGGGGCGCCAAAGGTTCAGTATGGCAGGATGAGCGCTTTGACCGCATTGTCCGTGATGAAGCGGAGTTTTTGGAGAAATGGCAGTATCTAATGAACAATCCGGTAAAAAAGGAATTGGTCCAAAGACCGGATGATTACCCTTGGCTTTATATGAAGAATGATTGAAAAATGCACAGGTGAGGACACCTGTGCCACCAAAAGCATTTAACAAATTAATGAGTTAGACATGAAAGTTTACTTTTGTTCAAGTTGTGGAAGAGAAACAGGGCATAAGCGCGCTTTGGGTTGGGGGACCTTTTTCGCTGCGGTTTTTACGGGTGGATTCTGGCTGTTATTAGTCCCCTTTTATCCCAAAAGGTGTGTTATTTGTGGCAAATAAGGAAGGTGTGAAATTCTATGCGACCCACCTGGGATGAATACTTCATGCTCATCGCCAAGCTGGTGAGCACGCGGAGCACCTGCAACTCCAGGCCCACCGGGGCGGTGCTGGTGAAGCACAAGCAGATCCTGGCCACCGGCTACAACGGCTCCATGCCGGGGGCGCCCCACTGCATCGACGAAACCATGGACGACGGCACGCCCTACTGCCACCGCCGGGCCCTGAAGATTGCCGACGTGGACAAATACAACTACTGCCGGGCCTCCCACGCCGAGGCCAACGCCATCGCCCAGGCGGCCCGCTACGGCGTGGCCATCAAGGGGGCGGCGCTCTACGTCACCCTGCAACCCTGCTTCGTTTGCTTGAAGCTGTTGGCCACGGCCCAGATTAAGCGGGTCTATTTCGAGTTGGCCTACGAGTCGATGGACCCGGCCCGGGACGCCTTCTGGGACCAGGCGGTTAAGGAGGCGGGCATTGAGGTCTTTCAGCAGCTCAGCATTTCGGAGGGGGCCCTGACTTACATCCTCCCCAGCCTGCAGGAGGGGACCTCCCGGCGGCGCCTGCCCGCCACCGCGGCCCTGTTAGAGCCGCAAAGGGTGGGGGCCTTGGAGCAGGATTAGGGCGGTTGTCAGTTTTCGGTTTTCGGTTTTTTTGATTATTAATGGGAGCGGAAAAGAGATTACTTCCCCCTAACCCTCTCCCCCCTTGGGGGAGAGGAAATAAAGAAGGGACTCCAATTCTGCACTCATTAGAACCTATTTCAAAACCTATCTTAGGCTGCAAATATGTCCTCAGCCAGTATAAAGTTTGGAAGGCAGATTTTAAAGGTCCCCCTTTTCTAAAGGGGGATTTTGGGGGATTATCAGGGGCTTATCTAATCCCCCCTGCCCCCCTTTAGAAAAGGGGGGTAATTCTTTTCAAGTTTATAGGTGCATGGCTGATTCGAAATTAGGCCGGATTCAGATTTTGAAATGATTTCTAAAAAAAAGCCGCAGAGGGAAGCACAGATGGGCAAGAGCAGCGCCCCGAAAAAAGGCAGCACCCGGAAAGTCAAGCCCGCCAGGCCCGCCGCGGCGCCGCCGCCACCGCCGGCGGCCACCTGGCAACGTAGATTGGGCCAGGAGATGACCGCGATTCTGCTCCTGGGACTGGCGGGGTTTCTCCTGCTGGCCCTGGGGAGCTACTCCCTGCAAGACCCCCAGGGGTTCCTGGCGATCCTGAACGCCGCGGCGGTCAAGAACGCCGGCGGCAAGGCCGGGGCGCTGATGGGCGCCTATTGCCTCCCTGTCCTGGGTCTGGCGGCCTTCTGGCTGCCGCTCTTGCTGGTGGGCCTGGCCTGGCAGTCCCACCGCCGGGGCCTGGAAGACCTGTCCTGGCCCCAGGCGGTCGCAGCCCTGGGCGTGATTCTGGCCTCAGCCGGGCTGCTGGCCCTGAGCTGGCCCGCGGTCTCCTGGGGCGGCGATCTGATGTACGGCGGTGGCAGCCTGGGAAAAGGCGTTGCCGGGCTCCTGCGCTCCAGCCTCAACCCCGCCGGCGCCGTCCTGGCCCTGGCCCTGGCCCTACTCGTCAGCTTCATGGGGGTGACTCGCCTGTCCTATGTGGGGCTGATTTCCTGGTTGAGCCAGGGGATCGGCAGCCTTTGGCGGCGCCGGTGGCGGCGGGATGAGTGGGTCGAAGAGCCGGAGCCGCGCTCCCGGCCTCGCCGGGCCAAACCTCAGGGCCCGGTGATCAAGGTCAGCGGCGGCCCGAGCGAGGAGTCGGCGCCAGCCGCGCCACCCGTGATGCAGGCGACCCTGGAGGTGGCGGCGGCCAAACCCAGGCCCGCGCCGGTGCCGGGCAAATTCACCCTGCCGCCCCTGGATCTCCTGGACTCCTCGCCCCCCTGGAATCAGCAGGTGCAGGAAGGAGCCATGGTGGCCCAGGCCCAGAAACTGGAGGACACCCTGCGCCATTTCGGGGTGGAGGGCCGGGTCACCGCCATCATGACCGGGCCGGTGGTGAGCCGCTTCGAATACGAACCGGCCCTGGGGGTCAAGATCAGCAAGATCACCGGCCTGGCCGACGACCTGGCCCTGGCCCTGAAGGCCCTGTCCATCCGCATCGTCGCCCCGGTGCCGGGCAAGGGCGTCCTGGGCATCGAGGTCCCCAATCCCAAACGCCAGGTGGTGGCCCTGCGGGAACTTTTGTCAGACTCGGCCTACCAGAAGTCCACTTCGCGCCTCACCGTGGCCCTGGGCAAGGACATCATGGGCGCCCCGGTGGTCACCGATCTCGCCAAGATGCCCCATCTCCTCATCGCCGGAGCCACCGGCAGCGGCAAGAGCGTCGGCCTCAACGCCATGATCCTCTCCATCTTGTATAAGGCCACCCCCGAGGAAGTGCGCTTCCTGCTCATCGACCCCAAGCGCATCGAGCTCTCCCTCTATGAAGGCATCCCGCATCTCTTGCATCCGGTGGTCTTCAACCCCAAAGAGGCCACCATTGCCCTGCACTGGGCCGTGGGGGAAATGGAACGGCGCTACGCCATGCTCTCCGACCTGAGCGTGCGCAATATTGAAGGCTACAACCAGAAGACCAAGGTGAAAAAGCCCGATCCCCGGGTGGAGGAAGGGATCCTGCCCCGGTCGCTGCCGTACCTGGTGATCGTCATCGACGAACTGGCCGACCTGATGCTGGTCTCCTCCCGGGACACGGAAGAGTATCTGATCCGCCTGGCCCAGAAGGCCCGGGCTTCGGGCATCCATCTCATGGTGGCCACCCAGCGGCCCTCGGTGGACGTTATCACCGGGCTCATCAAGGCCAACTTCCCCACCCGGGTCTCCTATCAGGTGTCGGGCCGGATGGACTCCCGGGTCATCCTGGACACCATGGGGGCCGAGCGCCTCCTGGGCATGGGAGACCTGCTGTTCATGCCGCCGGGCACCTCCCGCCTGAAACGCATCCACGGGCCTTTCGTCTCGGAAGAGGAGGTCACCCGAGTGGTGGACTTCCTGAAGGTTCAGGCCACCCCAGATTATGAGGTGGGCATCGTCGAACTCAAGGAGCAGGAAGAGGAAATCGCCGAAAACGGCGAGAAGGACGAAAAATACGCCGATGCGGTGGAGTTGGTGGCCGAGACCAGAAACGCCTCCATCTCCATGATACAGAGAAGATTAAGGGTGGGCTACAATCGGGCCGCCCGCATCATCGAAACCATGGAAAAGGAGGGCCTCATCGGCCCGTCGGACGGAATTAAGGCGCGGGAGGTTTACATCCAGCGGCGGTGATTTTAGCTTGAAGAATTATCTTTTCGGTTCGCCAGCTTTTTGTAGGTAGGCCTCAAGCTCCTTTTCCTGACCGGGAAGGGCAACATAATGGTCATCGCAGATTTTGGCGTAATCTTCCAGCCTGAAGCTAAGATCTCCACAAGTCACCTTTTCGGATTTATGGAGACTTTTCTTGTAATATTGCCCCTGGCTGTCTCGACAAACTACCACCACCCTGGTGTCATGCTGCTTTATGGCGGCAAAAGGTTTCTCATCTTCCTGTGGTTGGGTGGGTGAATTTCCACACCCGGCCAGCACTTCCGGAAATAAGACTAAAGCTGCAACTACGAAAACTAATTTTTTCACCTCGTTGCCCTCCCTAAGCCGGACTGACCTTAAACTTAAATGAATGGGCGACGGAAGTTGGCGGGTTAAGGCCAGACGCCCTTAACCACCTCCCCTAAAAAATTAAACCTCGATGCTGGCCTCCCGGTACTTGACGCAGGGAGTCCAGGAGCCCAAAGGCCTTTTGCAGCCCTTGCAGGTGTTCATCCCCTGGCGCTGTTTGCAATAGCTCTTCACCACCACCTCGAACATCTTGCCGTTGCGGATAGCAAAGGCGATTTCTTCAGCGAAGTTGTGGAGCAATAAACGCTCCGCTTCGTAGAAGGGTTCGTCGCCCACCTTGTTCAAGACCTCCAGGACCCCGATCTTTTCTTCGCCTGCGGTCAAGGGAACGACAATCATATTGTTGGTGCGAAACCCCGAATCTTGATCAAATTTGCCATAAAACATGGGGTGATTCTGGACATCGTTGATCACCACCGACTGCTGGGTCTGCAAGACGTGACCGGCCAACCCCTGGTCGGCGGGAAAGCTGGCGGTCAGCAGCACCGGCTTGGTGGGGCCTTCGGCACTGTAGAAGCGAAAATTTTTCTTTTCGTAATCCAGGACCAAAACCGAGGCGGCTTCGGCCGAAACCGCCTCCATGCAGAAATATAGGACTGCTTCCAGGGCATCGCGGAGGTCCAGGGCCTGGGCGATCATGGAACTGACATTCAGATAGATGTTGAGATGGTTGAGCTGTTTCTCGAAATCCAGCCGTTCTCTCATCTGGCTCAAGGAACGGGTCAACAGGGGGATCGCCTTGTCCAATAAAGCCCTGGCGGCGGGAGAACCGGCCTCCGGCATTACCACCCCCAGCAGCCCTATTACTTTTTGGGACCTATGCAAGGGAAACAGGGTAAGATGGGCTTGCGCCCCGGAGTGTAAAGGCGCCGGCACCGGCATCAGGTCGGCCTTGCCCGGATCCGGGTGGAATTGGCTGGCGCATTGATTTTTGACGACGGGCACCGCTTCGGCAAGAAGCCCCGTCTGAAAGAAGGAATGGGTCCCTAGGTTCATGTCTTGCAGGAACAGGCCGGCGGCCGGGGTTTTTATCAACCTCGCCAGGCCGGGCAAGAAAACCTCCGCCAGTTCCGGCAGGGTGTGGGCCCGCACCGTCAGCGCGGCCAAATCTATCAGGTAGAGGGCCTCTGCCGCAGAAATCTCCGAACCAGACATAAATTGACCTCTTAATATTTTTATTAATAATTATGGCCCTGCCCGGCGACCGCAGGTTGCCTGGCACTGCCGAGAGCGACCAAGACTTCACCAGCCGCTGAGTTCTTAAACGGTTTCATCACCCCCGGAGGGGACAATGAACCTCTCAGCGCCACAGCTACAGTCCGCAAAAATAGACTTTGAATCCTAAAGAAACCGGGTACTTTTTTTAAGGTATGGATTAGCCAACCTTTCCATCCCTTTTGCTTACCGCTAGATATCAGGAGGCGGGATCAACCGAATTAAGTCTGCAGGTCCTTTTCTTTAACGATAATGGTATTTTATCTGTAAATACTGCTCATTAAGTCTAGTTCCCTTTAACAACCTTCGAAGCTAAATAAAGATAGCACAAAGTTATTTGAAAGAGCAATTTTTTTGGTTCATCCGGAATAAGCGTACTTTTTGACAAAAGAGTGGACATGCGGTCTCCTAAAGACGACCGGCCAAAGTCGATCAGAAGGAGAACAGGGGCATGTCCACCAGTCTACTTTATCATGGCTTCGGCGTTAAGGGATACCAGCATGTTCACAGCAAATATCATGATGGGGCTATCCACTTTCGGGTACAACAGGAGGTCTTTTCCCTCCGCTGTCCGGAATGCGGCTCCCATCAGGTTAGGCGCCGGGGTCTGGTAATGCGCCGATTCCGCACGCTTCCCATAGGCTCCAAGCCCGTTTGGATTGAATTGGCGATCCAGCGGGTCTTGTGTCTGATTTGTGGGGTTCTGCGTCAGGTCAAGGTCAATTTTGCCTCCTGGCGACGGAGCTATACCCGGGCTTTCGAGCGCTATGCCCTGGAACTGTCGCGGCACATGACCATCAAGGATGTGGCCCGGCACCTGGGGGTGAGCTGGGACGTTATCAAGGACATCCAGAAACGGAGTCTGAAGAGACGCTTTGCCCGTCCCAAGCTGCATAAGCTCAAGCAAATCGCCATCGATGAGATCAGCATCGGCAAGGGACATCGCTATCTGACCATCGTCTTGGACCTCAAGAGTGGGGCGGTGGTTTTTGTGAGCGAGGGCAAAGGCACCGAAGCCCTGGAGCCTTTCTGGCCGCGACTCAAACGCCAAAAGGTTCGCATCGAGGCGGTGGCCACCGATCTGTCGCCGGCTTATATCAGTGCCGTGCTTACTCATTTGCCCAACGCGGTCCATGTCTTCGACCACTTCCATATCATTAAACTCTACAACGAAGGCCTCTCTGACCTGCGGCGCAAGCTCTACCACGAAGCCACCCACGTCATGGACCAAAAGGTTCTGAAAGGAACCCGCTGGCTGCTCCTGAAAAATCCGGAAAATCTCGATTCCAACCGCCGGGAAGCCGAACGGCTGGCAGACGCGTTACAACTCAATCAACCTCTGGCCCTGGCCTACTACCTGAAAGAGGACTTGCGGCAGATCTGGCTCCAAAAAGATAAGGCCTCGGCCACAGCCATCCTTCAGGATTGGGTGGCGCGGGCTACTGCTTCCGGCATCCCCATGCTGATTAAATTCGCTAAAACCCTGGCCCTCTATCGCCGTGGCATCCTGGCCTATTATGATTACCCTATCTCCACCGGGCCTCTGGAAGGGACCAACAACAAGATCAAAACCATGAAGCGTCAGGCTTACGGATTCCGGGACCAAGAATTTTTCAAACTCAAAATCCTGGCTATTCACGAAACCAGGTACGCTTTAGTCGGATGAACCAAAAACTTTCCCCGCGCCAAAATGTCCCTTAACTCCTTGACCGTCAAAAAGTTGCTTCTCACCGCCGGGCTCCTCATAGTCCTGGGCCAGGGTTTATGGCAACTCCCCGAACTGCAAGACTATTTCTCCCCCGTCGACAACGAGGAATTTATTTTCCAGCAGGCAGATAAAGAATGTTCACGCATAAAAGACGATTTGAGAACGTTAAACGAGAGGGTGGATTACCTTCAATGGTTTCAGGCTCATAACGGCCCGGACCAGAA
>JAPLJC010000034.1 GCA_026388765.1 Deltaproteobacteria bacterium | reverse complement strand
GGCAACGGCCCGCTGCCCCTGACCCCCTCCCCCACACCCCCACCCCCAAGCCCATAAGTTAGGGCGACGCGGGGGCGCCCCACACGGGCTGGGCACTACCCACCACCCGCCTAAATCCGCTTCAGACAAACCACCGGCTCGCGGGCCAACATAACGCGCAGAACCGAAACATCTGGCAATCCCAAAGCCTGCTCCACGGCCGCGTCAATCCTGGCCCGCACCGGATCTTTAGCCATCTCGGGAAAAGGCCGCAACTCCTCCCGGCAAACCTCGTCGTAGGCCCCGGCCAGTTGCCCTAACTGCCCTGCATTGAGTCCCCCCAAGTCCAAGACCGGCAGTGCTTCGAGCACCGGTTTCTTGAAATCTATCCAAGCGCCCCTTGTTTCTTGACGATTCGCTAAAACCAGCAGGAGTCCCATAGTGGAATTAAGCCAAAGGGCCAGGGCTTTTTCTATTTCTTCACTTCGGAATGGTTCTTTAAAGGAGACCGGCCACCACATGTTGGATAATACTTTCTCAGAGACCCTTAAACAAAGCATCCGCTGCGTGTATAGCCAAATTCGCTCGCCCAACATGATTCTTCCCGCCAGAGGCCAAAGGTCTTCAGCCTTTCGTAAGGTACGGCTTGCCTTGGCTTCCGCCAAAGGCATCAGGAAGGCATTGGGTTTTTGTTCTATGTTCGTCATTGCCTGGGCGTCATGTCCCCAAAAAGCCGGGAAAGCAGTGGCATGCTGGCATACATTAAAACCGTCATGAATATCTCGCCTATCCGGCCCCAAGGTTGCAAAGTCCTTCAACGGTTTTAAGGGCACTGGGGCGAAACCCTTCCGGCCCGGCAGCCACAATTCTCCCTTGGTAATAAAATAGGCCGCCCGAATCAGGTCGGACTGCGCAAAGGCGCAAGGCAACATCCACGCCGGCCAGCTTCGGATTTCTTGCCAGGGAAAGGCCATTGCCTCTCCCAACTTCTCTCGTCCCGAAGAACGATCCAAAGAAAATTCCAGGGCGCCCTGGCCTTGCGGCCCGGGAGGTGCGGGCTTGCTTTTCAGGGTGTGATAGATTGCCAGAGCTTCAAAGGCAGTGTCGGGATTGCGCCAGAGATTGAGCACCACGGTCGGCTTATTGCTAACGTCTTCGTTAATTTCTAATTTTCTGGCCACCAGCATCACTTCGCTCAGGTTGGTGCTCTCCGAAAAATTCCATCTCTCCGGGTCGTGACTCGCAACCAGGAATTCCACCTGGTAATTTTCTGCCAACAATTTCCGGGTCGGCTCCCAGGCCACCCCGGACACCAGCGCCTTGGGTAGCACCAGGGCCAACCGCCCGCCCCGTTTCACATAGGAATCGCCTACCGCCACGAATACCGCTCCCAGACCGGCGGTAATATTGGCCTTAAGATAATAGCGTTTAACCAGTTTCTTCAACCTATCCTGGGCCTTGACGCGTTCCTTGTCTTCCAAAGACCCGAAAAGCAGGTTACCGCCCACGCTGCGGGTGAAAGGCGGATTCATGACGCAGAGGTCCAAATCCGGCAAATGGGCATACTCGAATTCCTTTTCTCCCTTGCCGCTCAACTTTTTCCCCTGTCTCACCGCCCCAAATAAATCACGCCTCACAAAGACATTTTTGCCTTTGACAAAATCAATGCTTCCTAAGCTGATTAAGGGCCCGCCCATGGGGATACTCCACAAATTCATTCCCTTAAAGGCAATCTCCGGGGCGCGTAACGCCAGGGTGGAAGCGGTAAGGTGGGTTGCGGAAGGCAGCACATCATAGCCGTGAATGATTTTTTCGACTATGACCTGGTGAATATCAATGAAATTTAGAGGCTTGCCGGCCTTGACCGAGGCGCCCACGTAATTGTCCGTCACGGTGTCCGCCGCGGCCATGAGCAGCGTGCCGGTGCCGCAGGCCAGATCGGCGATGCGAAAGTCCATCAAATCATTAAAGTCGTGCCAGCGCCGCGCAAAGGCGTCGCCTCCCAGGGCAAGTTTTAACAGCAGCAGGGCCGAAGGCACCCTGGTGTAATAGGTTGCAAGGTATTTTTTGTCGGCCAATAGCTTGTGATAGACCCGGCCCATGAGGTCATGGCGTAGCGCCGCTCGCAGGCCAACAATGCGTTGAGCCGCATCGGCCAATGATTTGAGCATCGTAAAGGCCGGATCAGAGGGAATTTGCAGCAAAAGTTCCCGGGCCAGATGGAAGATAGGGTAATAATTGATCTTGAGAATCTCCCGCCATTGGGAGCTAAAGGCGCTCAAGACATTTTCTTCATTTAAAACTTTTTCCAGTGGGGCCACACTGAACTCACGATGCTTAGACAGAATCTCTTGGAATATCATGGCGTTGACCAAGACCAGACTACTGATCCGGCTTATGGCCTCGGTTTCCTCGGCTCTAAGTTTCTTCATTCATCTTCCTTTTCGCCGACTTTTTTCTTTTTCCTGGCTGGGAAGGCTCGAATTCCTAAGATCTTTGCAGCTTCATCGGGAAACCCGGGAATAGCCGCCAGCACTGGCGCCGCTTTTTCCACCGCCTCACTAAGTATTTCGGTGGCGCGTTTTACTACATCTTCCTGAACTAACTTGTCAAAAGTTTGATAAAGCATATGAGTAAGTTCTTCTATGTTTGCCAAAGTGAAACCGGATTCCCCCGATTCACTGTATATCGCCACTCTTAAATGGCTCTCTTTCAATCCCCTTTTTAATTGTTCGAGTTTTTCTAATTTTCGCAGCAATGCAGGGTACACCACGGCCACGCCGATGTGCGCCAAACCATCTTCCACCCGCTGCCGGGCGGCACTCAGGGCGCTCTCTTCGGCGTTAGGGGCATCCTCTACTTTTCCTTCAATAATTAAGCGCAGACCCCGGAAATAGACCAGCACATCGGGCATCTTCCGGGTCATGCCTGGCCTGGCCTTAATTATTCTTTCCGGCGCGGAAATAACTCCATGTTCTTCCAAAATCTGAGCCAGGATCACATTGAACACTTCTTCCCTGAAACCGGTTTCCATGTTTACTCCAAGAATCTGGCAATTTCCTTTCCCATGGCTATGATTGCCCAAATATGGAAGTTAGTCAAGAAATGCAAAATGTCCTTTCGACGCCAAGTGCGGGTCAACCGTCTCTGCTGTTCTGGATATTTCTCTCCCCTGGCCTTACCTTGTCAGCATGTGTAACCTAACCGCTCTATCCCCGGACCGCCCGGCCGCCAAGCGGCACCAATGCGGTACATTAGCGACGCGTCGGCGGTCCCGGACCGCTCAGGCAGCGCCCCCGCAGCGGACTAAAGTTAGCCAAATAAGGTACTTAGGCGGAGCAAACTGCGGCATTTTTCCAGGTGCCGGCACAGAATGGCCCCGAAGGGCCTCTTTTTTTGGCATGAAGTCCCCGCGAACCGGGGTGACTTACCAGAAAAATCTAAGAATATGCGCTACTTGGATGATGCACAATTTTCCCATCCCTAAGTTCTACCTGGGACTGCCTTTTTCGCCGCCAAGCCTGGCCTGGCCAACCATTTGCGTTCCCCAGTGCAACTTATACTACCTGGCGATCAATTGGTAGCACAGGCTTTCCAGCCTGTGTTGGCGCAGGCTGAAGCCTGCGGCTACAGTTCTCCGGCTTCACCGATATCTGGTCTTGGCTGACCGCTGAAAGCTGACGGCTGATAGCCTTTGTTTCCCCCCATGGCCTCCAGCACCCAGAGGTACTCTGCGGTGAGGGATTCCAGCAAATCGCGCTTCAACTCCGCTGGCAGCCACTCCCAGGTGTAGGTTTCGATCTCCAGGTGCGGACAGAACCTCTGCGCCCGGAGCAGGCGCAGCACCTCCCTGGTCGCCTCCCTGGTGGAGGTCAGGGCGCCGTACCGCTCCACGAACAGGGGCATGTGGTAATGGATGCGCCATTGCCCCTGGGGGCAGTGGTCCATCAAGGCAAGGGCCTGCCACAGGTCTGGAAAGCGCCGGCGGCGGCCGCCGTCTTCCCGGGCAATGACCTGGTGCAGATAGGGGGAGCGGGTAAAAGGAGTCAGTTGACGGGCCAGAGGGCCCCGCGGCCGGCCGTTGGCCGGCACCATGGCCTCCAGGCCCGCGGTGATCTGGACCTTGCCCACCCGGATGCCGTTCTGGGCCAGGGAATTCAAGGCCGCGGCCGGGTCCTCCCAGGCCACCGCCAGGTGGCAGGTATCCAGGCAGACCCGCAGGTGCTTGAGCAGACGGCGGCGGGCTTCATCTTCCCGAAACCCGGCGGTCCGGGCCAACTGCGGGGCGCCCCGGGGCAGCAGCCATCTCTGGAAAAAATCCACTACCTCCCCGCTCAGCTCCAACAGCCCGTCGGGCTCAGGCTCCAGGTCCAGGTGGATGAGTTTACCGGTCTCTTCTTCCACCTCTATAAGTCTTGCCGTCAGGCGCACCAGATTGTCGGTTATCTGTGCCAGTGCGACATCATCATCCGCGGTGATCCAGGGCTTGTAAGACAGGGGCAGGGTGGAGATGCCCCCCTCCAGGCCGGGAGGCAACAGCCGGGCCAGGATGTCCACCAGACGGAGGGTATAATCGAGGCGTTGGGCGGCGCGCCAGTCCGGGGCAAAGATCCTCTCTTTCACCGGCTGCCCCGCCAGGGTGCCGTAGGGGAAGCCGTTGAGGGTAAAGACATAGAGCCGGTGCCGGGTCAGAAATTCTTGAAACCTGGCCAGCCGGTCCCCGGCCAGGAGCTCCAGGCTCTCGTCATTGGAGAGACGCAGGCCCAGACCGAAGGGCCGCGTTGGGGAGAGCCGGGCCTTGAGCTGCGGCACCAGGGCGCGCAAGTTCCCGAACAGCTCGTCCCAGCCACAGCCGGGATGGACCTTGGTGCAGTAAGTCAGGTGGAAAAAATCATCCTGGCCGATAAGCAAGTGATGCTCCCAAGTAGGCAGCAGTCAGCTTTGGCCTAACTCCGAGAGGTCTTTTTTTAGCTGCTAGCTGCGGCTGATTATCCCACCGCCGGACGGGCCGCCGCCCTTTCTTCCAAAGCAACCTGACGTAGCAGGTCAATGGCGGCCATGACGGTCTCGGGCTCGATCTCATTGGCCTCCAGCCCCTGGCCGATCTCCCAGAGGAGCATGACGGCGAGGCGTCCCCCCAAATGGGTCCGAAACTCTTCCAGACCCTGCAGGATGCCCCCCCGGTCATGGAGTTGGGGAACATACAGGGCAAAGCCCAGATTAGCCAACAGCTCCAAGACCCGCTGCCAGGCGCCTTTCGGGAGGAGGCCGGTCAGGTAGGAGTAAGTGGTATCCAGGGCCAGGCCGACGGCCACCGCCTCTCCGTGCCCCAGCTCAAAGCCGCTGAGCAACTCCAGCCGGTGGGCGGCCCAATGGCCGAAGTCCAGGGGCCGGGAGTTCCCCTGCTCGAAGGGGTCGCCGCCGCCGGCGATGTGCTCCAGGTGCAAGGCGGCGCAGCGATAAATGACCTGCTGCATGACGTTCAGGTCCCGCTGCGCCAGGGAACCGGCCTGGTCTTCCAGGAAGGCGAAGAAATCCCCGTCCTTGATGAGGGCCACCTTGACGGCTTCGGCCACCCCGCCGATCCAATCTTTCTGCGAAAGGGTGGTCAGGAAGTTAACGTCATTGAGCACCGCCACGGGGGGTGCGAAGACCCCCAGGAAGTTTTTTTGCCCCAGGGCGTTGACGCTATTTTTGACGCCGATGGCGGCATCGGCCTGGGAGAGGACCGTGGTGGGCACCCGGATGAGCCGGACCCCCCGGTGGGCCGTAGCCGCCGCAAAACCCGCCGTGTCGATGAGGGCGCCGCCGCCCACGGCCGCAATATAGGAGTGGCGGCACAAGCCCGCCGCCTGGATGGCCTGATGGAGGATGGTGATGTACAGCGGCTCGTTTTTCACCGCTTCCCCGCCGGGGAGCAGCACGGGGGCACCGCACAGGGAGATGATCTTCCCGTGTTTCCGGCAGTATTCTTCGATATCCTCCAGCAATTGTGGGTGGTGCCGGTGGAGGCCCCGGTCCACCACGGCCAACACCTTTTTCGGCAGCTCGACGCTGCCGGCCCGGATGACCTCTTTAAACAGAGGGTTCTTCGGGTTAAAGAGACCCTCGGTGAAGTGCACCGGGTAGCGATAGCTTACCTGGAAATCTTGGTGAATGGTTTTGATGGCGGCCCTCCTGTAGCCGCAGGCTTTAGCCTGCGAATAGAAGACGATGGCCCAAACGGCGCAGGCCAAAGCCTGCGGCTACATTTTGGCTTCCATTTGGAAGTTAGTTCTTAGATCAGCTGATTGCCAGCCTTTGAGGAGGAAAAAATCTACGCGCGGTGGTTTTCAGGAGGAAAGTGCCAGGGCCGCAGCGAGCCGATCGACCAGGCCGAACAGGGCCGACGGCGCCAGGCCCAGCCAGAGAATCAGGACCAGGATGATGGCGCCGGCCAGGTGGACGGCCAGGTCGGCCGCGGGTACGGTGGCGCCGGCTGTGGCCGGGCTCAGGTACATCGCCACCACCACTTTAAAATAATAATAAAGGGAGACGATGGCCGTCAGGATGCCGATCACCGCCAGGACCACGTAGTCGGAGTGCAGTACCGCCCGGAACAGGGCGAATTTCCCCATGAAGCCGGCAGTAGGCGGCAGCCCGGCCAGGGAGATGAGGCAGACGGCCAGGACTCCCGCCCGCCAGGGCTGTGAATAGCCTAACCCCTGGTAGTCGGCCAAATCGTCCCGGTCGGATTGCGTCTGACCCGCAGAAAAGCTGCCGATGAGGCCAAAGGCGCCCAGGTCCATGACCGCATAGACCGCCAGGTAAAACAGCAGGGCCGGGAGGCCGCCCTGTTTGACGGCCAACAGGGTCATGAAAAGATACCCCATCTGGGCGATGGAAGAGTAAGCCAGGAGACGTTTGATCCGGGTCTGATAAAGGGCGGTGAGATTGCCCACCACCATGGTGAGGGCCGCCAGGACCCAAAGCCCCGGCAGGCAGAAGGCCCACACCGGCTCGGGCGCAAGCATGGCAAAGCGCAGCAGCGCCGCGAACAGGGCCACCTTGGAGCCGGTGGACAAAAACGCCGTGATCGGCGCCGGGGCCCCCTGGTAGACGTCCGGGGTCCACAGGTGGAAAGGCACCAAGGAGGTTTTGAAGCCGATGCCGACCAGGATCAGGGCCAGAGACAACAGGATCACCGGGAGATAGTCGGGGTAAGTCAGGGCCGCGGCCAGGGAGCCGGCTACCTGCATGCTGCCGCTCACGGCATAGAGCAGGGCGATGCCGAAGGTGAGGAAGGCCGAGGCCACGGCGCTCATGATGAAATATTTCAGGCCGGCCTCATTGGAAGCGGCCTCGCCCTTGCGTACCGCGATGAGGACATACAGCGCCAGGGAGAGGAGTTCCAGACCCAGGAAAAAGATGACCCAGTTCAGGGCCCCGGCCACCAGCACCATACCCAGGGCGCCAAAGAGGAGTAAACCGTAAAGTTCGTCGCCGGCGAAGCCCCGCACCCGGGCATATTGGCGCAGGAACAGGATGGTCAGGCCGGTGATGGCGGCGAACAGGCAGGTAAAAAACCGGGCGTAGCCGCTTAGGTCCAGCATGCCTTCGGAGCTGGGGTTAGCCGGAGTTATCCAGAGAGCCGCGACGCCGGCGGCCGCGGCGCTAATCAAGGCCAGGGCGAAGAGCACCCCCCCGGGCAGACGCCGCCAGAAGGCCCCGGCGCAGAAGATGAGGGAGCCGCCGCCGGCCAGGATAACAACCGGAATCAACCCCGGCCAATCAGTGGGCATGGTTCGTTACCATTTATTAAAATTCAACCTGTCACTTTAATTCCCTCTTTCCTAAAATAGGATTATCGTCAAGATGGAGGATTTGAGACGGGGGACCGGAGTATAACTTCGGTCCTCGGTCTCCGATCTTACTTGCGCTCCCGGGCCGGCGGCGCCATGAACTCCGGGCCCACCGGGTCTTTAATAGTTTCCTGAAGGATCTGCTCAATGGCGTGCAGGGCGGGCTGGTCCAGGCGCCAGCCGGCAATTTCGGGCAAAGGGTCCAGTTGGTCCGGCTGCCGCCCGCCCCACAGGGCGATATCCGCGCCCTGGTCCAGGACCCAACGCACCGCCAGGTGCAACACCCGTCGATTAAAGCGCTCCCGGGCGAAGTGGTCCAGCCGTTGTACTGCCGCCAGGTACTGGTCCAGCCGTGGTTGTCGGAATTTGGGGTCCTTCTGGCGTAGGTCGTCACCCTGAAATTGCCGCTGAGCCGTGACCTTTCCGGACAACAGACCCCGGCACAAGGCGCCGTAGGTCATCAAGGCCAGATTATTTTTCTGGCAGAAGGGCATGAGGTCCGCCTCGATGGCCCGCTCGAAGAGATTATAAGGCGGTTGCACCAGGTGCAGCGGCCCGCCCCGCCGGAAGGCCTCAATCTGCTCCGGTGAATAGTTGCTCACCCCCACGGCCCGAATTTTCCCTTCTTTCAAAAATTGACCCAGAAGCTTGCCGGTCTTCTCGAAAGGTTCCAGCGGGTCGGGCCAATGCACGAAAAGAATGTCCAGGTAGTCGGTTTGCAAATTTTTGAGGGAGTCGGCCACGTTCCGTTTGATAAAATCCGGCGAACAGTTGCGGAAGGGCTTGCCATCCTGCCAGTCCAGGCCGGTCTTGGTGGAGATGCAGACCTGATCCCGACACTTCTTCAGGGCCAGGGCTTTGCCGACTATCTCCTCGGAGCGGCCGAAGCCGTAAACCGGCGCCGTGTCGATCAGGTTGATGCCCTTGTCGATGGCCGTATGGATGGTCTTAATGGCCTGATCTTCGTCGGTGCCGCCCCACATCCAGCCGCCCATGGCCCAGGTGCCCAGAGCAATGCGGGACACCTTCATATCGGTCCCCGGAATCTGGGTATATTCCATAATTTCCTCCCATCAAATGTCCAACTAATGCCCGGTGGTCAGCACCACCCGGAACCGCGCCCGGCCGCTCATCATGCGTTCATAGGCCTCGGCGGCGCGCTCCAGCGGGAAGACCTCGGTCATGGCCCGCACTCCGGTCAGCACGCTGAAGGCGAGGGTATCCTGCGAATCCATCGAGGTCCCGGACGGCCAACCCACGATCGACAGGCGTCGCATGATCAGTAAAAGCGGTGGAATATCCAGCGGTTCCATGGTCGCGCCGATGATCATCAGTTTGCCATTGACGCTCAACCCCCCAGCGACGGCACTCATGGCCTTGCTGCTGGTGGCGGTGGCCAGGATGGCCTTGGCGCCGCCCAATTTGGCCAACTCCGCCGCCGGGTCCTGTGCCTGGCTATCGACGTAATGCCAGGCGCCCAATTGCTTCGCCAGCGGCTCTTTATCCTGACCTCGGGCGATGGCCACCGTCTTAAAGCCCATTTTGGCGGCGAACTGCACGCCGAGATGGCCAAGTCCGCCGATGCCAAGAATGGCGACGAGATCGCCCGGCCGCGCCCCGCTGTGCCGCAGGGCATTAAAGGTGGTGATGCCGGCGCACATCAGCGGTGCCGCTGCCACGGCGGTAAGTTCACCGGGAATCAACGCCAGCGCCGCCGCCGGAGCTATCAGGTAGTCGGCGTAGCCGCCGTCGTAAGTGACACCGGCTATCTGACCATTTTGGCAAGTGATAAAGTCGCCGCGCCGGCATGAATCACAGTAGCCGCAGTGGCCGCCAAACCAGCCGACCCCGACCCGCTGTCCGATTTCCCAGCCGCTAACTTCCGGCCCCAGCTTATCAATCACGCCGGCGACTTCATGCCCCGGAACCCTGGGATATTGGAGGCCCGGGAAGGTCCCCTCCTTGGTAAGGGAATCGCTGTGGCAGACGCCGCAGGCCTGCACCTTGATCCGTACCGCTCCGGCACCGGGCGCCGGGATTTCGCGCTCGACGAGTTCGAAAGGTCCATTGGGGTGCGGGACCTGCATGGCCCGCATGTTATTACGCCTCATGTGGTAGACCTCCTTTCTTCATGACTGTCAGGGTAAGCCCAGTTGGGCGATTTGCTGGAGCATGGCTTGGATCGGCTGATCCAGTAAATGCAGCACCGGCCCCGGGTGCAGGCCGATAGAAAGCACCGCCAGGGCCAGAGCCGCCAGCATGACCGTCTCCCGGAAGTCCAGGTCCCAAAATACGTGTTCGGCCCTAGGCTGGCCAAAGAGGCAATCCTGCACCATCCTCAGGATGTAAATCACCCCGAAGACGATGCCGACAAAGCTCAGAATGGCGATCACCGGCTTCACCTTGAAGGCCCCCACCAGGATCAACACCTCACCCACGAAATTATTGAGGCCCGGCAGACCCATGGAGGACAGGGCAAAGAGCAGAAAGAAGGTGCTGAATACCGGCATCTTGCTCCAAATCCCGCCCATCACCGCAAAGTCCCGGGAGTGCGTCCGCTCATCCAACATGCCCACCATGATAAACAGCGCCGAAGTGGACAGACCGTGGTTGATCATTTGCAAAAGAGAGCCGCTCAGGGTCGTGACATTCCAGATGGCGATGCCGATAACGATCAAGGCCATGTGGGAGATGCTGGAGTAGGCCACCAGCCGCTTGATGTCGGTTTGGGCCAGGGCGATCCAGGCGGCATAAAATAGCCCGCCCACTCCCAGGACCAACAGTACCGGGATAAAGAGTTGCGTGGCGTAAGGAAAGAGGGGCATGGCGAAGCGGAATAAGGCATAGACCCCGGTCTTCAATAGCAGCCCCGCCAGGTCCACACTGCCGGCGGTGGGGGCCTCGGTATGGGTGTCGGGCAGCCAGGTGTGCACCGGAATCAGGGGAATCTTAATGGCAAAGGCCAACAAAAAGGCGCCGAACAGCAGGATTTCTGTGGTGGTGCCCAGGGGCCCATGCTGCATCAATTGATATACCGAAAAGGTGTAAATCCCGGTCTGGTGTCCATGCATGACATACAAGGCGATGAGGGCGATGAGCATAAACAGACTGCCGGACAGGGTGTACAGCAGGAACTTGACGGCCGCGTGGATCCGGTTTTCATGCCCCCAGATACCCACCAGGAAAAACATCGGAATAATCTGGATTTCCCAAAAGAGATAAAAGAGCAGCAGATCAGCGGCCAGGAAGAGGCCGACCAGGGTGCCCTCTAAGAAAAGAATCCAGAAAAAAAAGGACCCGACCTTGAAGTCGATGGCCTTCCAGGAAATCAGCACGGAAAAGATGTTGATGAAGGCAACCAGCAGGACGAGCAGCAGGCTGATGCCGTCCAGGCCCAGGCTGTAGCGGGCCCCCAGCCACGGAATCCAGGCATAGTCCTCCAGCAGCAGCCAGGTGCCCTGGGGCGTGGCGTAGGGCTGGAGGTCGAGAAAAAAGAGCGCCGCCACCAGGGCCATTTCCACCAGGGATATGCCCAGGCTGAGCCAGCGCACCAGCCGGGGACTGCGATAGGCCGCCAGGACGACAAAGCTACCCAGGATCGGCCAGAAAATAATGATGGTAAGTATGGGAAATTGAAGCATATTCAGGCCTCCGTTACCACAAGTACCAGCTCAGGCCCACGGCGGCAAAGAAGATGGTCAGGCCCAGGAACAACATCTTCAGATAGGTGGACAGCCGCCCCGTGGTCCAATGCCCCAAGCAACGGGAGACGGTCACCAGGCCGTCGGCGGCCTTGACCGCCCCGTCATCGATGACGAGTTCGTCCACCTGGAGCCAGCAGAATTTCGCCAGGGCCTGATAAGGCCGAAAGAGGCCCCGGGCGCCTCCGACGATGACTTGCTGATCGTAACGGTCATCCACCTGTCGCCAGAGGAAAGGGGCCACGGCTTGATAGGGCCTCACGAAAATCAACTGATAAAGCCAGTCCAGATAAAAGCCGGAAAACATGAGGCCCCAGTAGCCTGCCAGCGCCGGTTCCCGGGCCGGCCGGCGACGATAAAGCCAATAAGCCAGGGTAATGGAAGCTATGACGATTAAAGCACTGACGATTCCCATGGCCCATTCCGTCCCCAGGGAAGCCCCCAGATCCGGTCGGGCCCCGGGGACGATGGCCAGATAAGTGCCCAGAAAGTTCTTGCCGAAGCCCCCCGGCAGGTTGAGCAGGCCGTCTCCCAGGGCGCAGATAGCCAAAGGCCACAGGACCCAGGCCATGAACCTGGGGGTGGGCTGGATCTGCTCAGTCCCACGGCCATCGGTCCGCTCCGGAAAGGCCACGAAGAAGACCCGAAAGGTATAGAGCGGCGTCAGAAAGGCCGCTGCCAGGCCAATGAGCCAGAATATTTTGTATGTGGCTCCCGGATGGATAAAGGTGGCCAATAGG
>JAPLJC010000048.1 GCA_026388765.1 Deltaproteobacteria bacterium | reverse complement strand
CCCATGCCGCAGTTCCCCAAAACCATCACAGCCCCAAACACCATTTATTGAATCCCCATAGCAAAAAATCAACCTACCTCTCCTAACCCAGGCTTAGTTCATGATGACGATTATGAGAATGCGCTGTGCGATTCTCACAATAGCCTACTACATATGTGCACTTTGTCGGCCGGCCTCGCCACATCAAAGACCAAAAGATAGAGGTTCCCGCGGCGCAATCATAGCAGGGCGCGGTGTCCCAGGGCAGGTTAGTGTAAGCCTTTCGCTCCAGCGCTAGCCAGGATAAATGATAGTGAACGCCTGGGCCAGGGTTTCGCTGCTTTTTCAAGCCCTGCTAATCTTTTTCATTATTGATGCGGTCGAAAGACGATTTTTTGGTAAATTCCTCACTAAACAGTTTTTCTTCAATTTTCTGCAGCCGGCCTTGCGCTGCTTCTATTTTTTCCATCACTTCTGAGAGTTCCATCAGTTTAGCGTTTAATTCGCTTAGCTTGTCTTTCGCTTTTAGAAGCTCCTCTTTTGCTTGTGCTATTTCCTTTTTTGCTTCCTGTTCGTTCATTTCACCTTTCCTTTGATCGCGTCGGCTGCCGCGATCTCTTAGGCTGCACCTCCTTGCGCCAATGGCCGAAGTCAGTCTGATAGCTGGACAACGCGCAGTTGGGCCAGCGATCCCTGGGTGCCGCCACCGCTTATGTCCGGCACAATCTTCAATTCAAGCGCCGTGACCCCGTCGAGATCGACTCCGTAATCTTCGACCTCCCGCGCGGCCTCCGGCGGACTAAAATTATCCTGCTGGCGCACAATCTCTCGATACGACTGACCGCCGTCTGGTGACCACCGTAAAACGAACTCTTGGGTGCGCCCCTGCTCATCTTCATGGAACACTTGACGGAGCCGTTGGAGTCTCTGCGGCTCTCTTCAGATCATCCATCTCCTTTTAGCTTTTCACCCTCAACTCGGAGCCTCATAGTCCCTTAGCCAGGACACCAGGTCAGGCCTATAGAACCGCCACGCCTTGCCCACCTTACGGGACGGCAGAATTCCCCGCCTGGCATAATCCCGCACCGTGAAGGGTGTCAGCTTCAAAAACTCTGCTGTTTCCTCTGTGGTCAGCACTAGATTATTTTCCATAATCTCCTCCCAACTTGCCTCAGATATTATTATATATAGCCATATAAGTCAATAAATATTTATTTATAATTTATCAAACAAATAAATATCTATTATATTTATATACATATTATGTAATTTAATTATATATAACAATATATACATTGACATTAGCTCATATATGATTATAGTTCGAGACAAGGTAGAAAAGTAGCCATTGATTGCATTCAAGGATAGGGGCCATGAAAGGGAAGGAGTTTATGCCCAGGGAAAGGCGCAAGCTGGGGCCGGTTGACAGGCTTTATGACTATGGTTAGATATTTTTAAATGGTCGGAGGGGCAGATGAAAAAGATCATGGGACTGGGGGCGTTGCTCCTGGCAGGTTTATTGGTAATCCCCGGCAATCTCTGGCTCGCGAGCCAAGTCCTGGCCCAAAGCGATGCGAAGACGACTGAAGATCAGCAACTGCAAGAGTTACGGCAGAAGCGGCAAGAGGAACGGCGGGAGCGAGAACGGGAGGTAAAACCCGGCGAGCGCCGGCAAGACGCCATCAAGCGCCAACAGGATGCCGGCAAACGCCAGAAAGCCGCCGAACAGCACCAGCGGGAACTCGAGGAACAAGAGAACTAAGACTGCCGCATAAACGTGAGATAAAACTTTTACCCAAAGGTGAGGATAATACTGCCAACATCATCAGACCTGACGTCGTGGCCGGTAACGGCATCATCCAATCACCAGAATCCTGAGTTGGGAGGGCTCTCTGACTTTGAGAGGCTGGCCTCGGAGCTAAAAGCGCCCAACCTGGGGTGGCCGCGATGGACCCCAGGATTTTCCAGGCGATACTTGTCCTCTACCACAACATAAATATGAAAATTGATTTCTTAATTGTGTTAGACCAGAAACGGCAGGCTTCTCGGGGTTAAACTTGGGATGCTAGGTCCCAAAAACATTTTTAGACTGCAGTGGCCCAAGTTGCCGTATAATCTCAGATTAATAGAGACTTACGTAAGAATGATGGAATGGCGCAAAGCGGCAGGGTCCGTCCTTCTCCCTCTTTTTTTGCTGCTCCTGCCTCTCCTGAACGGGTGTGCCACCATCCCTTATGACTACCCCCGCACCCTCTCCACCGCCCTTTACCTGCCAGAAGCGACCTCCATGGGGAAAAAAATTCAGGCCCAGGTGAAGGAGAATCATGGAGCTTCGGGATTCTACCTCCTGTCCTCCGGGGAAGATGCCTTTTTCGCCCGGGTCCGTTTGATCAACCGGGCAGAAAAAACCCTGGACCTGCAATACTATCTCTTTAGCGCCGACATCACCGGCAAGTTCATGCTGGACCGCATCATCGCCGCGGCGGAACGGGGCGTGAGAGTGCGACTCCTCCTGGACGATTGGGACGAAACGGCGGAGATGGATCGGTGGCTGACCCTGATGGAAATCTGCCCCAGCATCGAGGTGAGGATCTTCAATCCCTTCGGAGGTCTCCGGTCAAATCGGCTGACCCGCTCGTTCGGGGCGATCTTTGGAGCCAACCGGCTCAAAGGGCGGATGCACAGCAAGGCGTTCATCGTGGACAACAGCGTGGCCATTGTGGGTGGGCGCAATATCGCCGATGCGTACTTCGGGGCGAGCAGTGGCCCCAACTTCAGCGATATGGATATCATGGCCGAGGGACCGATTGTCCGCCAGGTAAGTGCTGCTTTTGATGACTACTGGAACTGCGTGCTCTCGATACCGCTCAAGGCCCTGGTGTCGCACCGGCTTACTGGCGAAGACGTTCAAAAAGCTCGTCACGACCTCGCAGCCGAGAGTGAATCCCTAAAAAAATCGAGCTACGCGGAAAAGGTGCGGGAGAGCGACCTCTACCTCCTGAAACATCAGGTGGAGCCCGGCATGATCTCTTTTGTCTGGGCGCAGGGGGACGTGCTCTTTGATGATCCGTTGA
Organism: Deltaproteobacteria bacterium; assembly: GCA_026388765.1. Classification (GTDB taxonomy): domain Bacteria; phylum Desulfobacterota; class Desulfobaccia; order Desulfobaccales; family 0-14-0-80-60-11; genus JAPLJC01. Next base: position 2,492 of record JAPLJC010000048.1, on the reverse strand, counting down.
AGGTTATCCACTCAGCTGACCGAGAACGAACCGATAAAATGAGGCGGGAGCTCAGAGCCTTCTTGCAAGAGGCCCAGAGCGAGCTGCTCATGGTCTCACCCTACTTAGTGCCCGGCAAGGCTGGGATGCAATGGTTTCAGAAGATGCGGGACCGCGGCGTCACGATGAAAATAATTACCAACTCCCTGGCCTCCACTGACTCATCGGTGGCCCAGTTCGGCTATATGCGCTACCGGACGGACTTTCTCCGGATGGGCGTGGAACTCTATGAGCTCAGACCTACGCCGAGGCCGCGTGGAGAAGGAGAACACTTCCGAATCGGTGGCTCGTCCAGGGGGTCCCTGCACGCCAAAACCATCGTCCTGGATGGCCGGGCGGTTTTCGTGGGCTCCTTCAACCTTGACCTTCGCTCGGCGAGATCCGATACTCAGAACGGCATCGTCATTCACAGCCCGGAACTCGCGGCACAGGCCGCCGACATCTTTAACAAGGATGCCTCCCCCACTCGTACCTACCGGGTTTCTCTCGTGGGAGATGATAGACTCGTTTGGGTTGATGAAGAGAAGGGCCGAGAGGTGCACTATTACCGGGAACCCCTGGCTGGATTCTGGCTCCGCTTTTCCGGGCGATTCTTTTACCTGCTTATCCCGGAATCGATGCTGTAAGGGGAGGGCCGGGGAGCGGGTGGCCAATCGTTAGCCCCTGGCTCGTTATGGTCGTTTCAAGATGGAGAAACAAATGTGCCGACCTGGCGCACGCTGTTGGGATTGGCTGGCAAGAATAGCGATTATCTGATCATTATCCTCATTCCGCCTAGCGAAGGACTTCATTTTCTAAAAACACCAGCCGATCAGGAACGAAATACACCAGTAGAGGGATCCCTCGAGGACCCCGGCGCCGATGTTGGGTACCTGCTGGCCCATTTCTTCCCGGGTCAGTGAGTGGCCGGGGGTCGTGATGAGTTTGTCGATGGCCAGTCGCACCAGGGGCAGGAGGATCAGGCCCAAAAGCGCCACGGCGGCGAAGGACGTCAGACTCCTGGACCAGGAAACAAAGCTGCCCTGCACCGCAAAGCGGATAATGTTCCCCAGGGCCAGCAGCACCCCGGCCAGGGCGGCGCCCACCGCGACGTTGCCCTGTTCTATGACCTCGCTGAGGTGAAAGGGGGTGATCAGGTCGTAGACCTTGGCCGCCAGGATCAGGGTGGCTTGTCCCAGGGCCCAGAAGACCAGCAGAGCCGCCAGGCCGCCGCCCTCGCCGGAAATGACCCCGTAAAGGATGAGGCCCACGGCCACGTGATTGGCCGCCACCACCAACCCCACCCCGCAGTTGCGGTCGGCGATAATCTCCTTTTCCAGGCGGAAGTTGGTGAAGATGAGCCATTCATTCAGGCGGATGGAGACATTGAGCAAAACGATGGCGATCAGGCCATAACCCAGCGTGCTCAGGAGGCCTTTGGCCAGGGTGGAGGCGGTGCCGGCCAGGGCGCCGCCCACCGCCAGGGTGAGGCCCAGGAAATAGCCGCTTAAGGCGATGGCCAGGGCCAGGTTATTCCGCTCCAGCAATTCGGCATTCAGATTGAAGCCGCGCCGGTGGAAGTCATAGGCCAGCTTGCCCGCCAAAAACAGCAGGAAGGCAGCCACGATGTAGATCATTCCGGAAAGGTAGGCCATGCCTGAGCCCTCTCTTGTTCAGGTGAATAGGTGCGGCACGAACCGGCTCTGGTCGTCGGTGACCAGGGTGGTGGATTCTCGGATCCCCAGGCCGGCGGCCGCTTCGCCGATAATCCAACTGCCGAGCACGGGATAATAGCCGTCGAAGTTGGGCAAGGGCGCCAGTTGCTGATAGATAAAGCCCTCCTGCCCGTAGGTGCCGGGGGTCTCAAGGCTGCCGCCCCCGGCCCGGTGCACCATTACGTTGGCCCCTTCCCGGGAAAAGCGGGGTTTTTTCACCCAGTCGCCGGTTGGCGGGGCCGTGGCCGAGGCCGCCAGGAGGTTGGGGTGCCCGGAATTGAGTTCCCAGAGGATGGGCAAGATCCCCTTGGTGGCGAGGACCAGCTTCCAGATGGGCTCCAGCCATTGCACTTCCCGGCAGGTTTCCAGAAGGTGGGGGCCGAACTCCTCGGCCACGAGCCACTCCCAGGGATAAAGCTTGAAGATGCTCTGGATGGGTTTGTCGGCCAGGTCGACGAACTGGCGCCGGTCGCGCTGCCAGCCGATGTCGGAGACCACCACCTCGGCGGGTTCCAGGCCCGCCTGGGCGGCCGTGTCCATCAGGTAGCTCACCGTAGCCAAATCTTCCAAACTGCCCTCGGCGTAGGTGAAGTACAAGGGGGTGTGCCGGAGAGACCATTTCAGTTTTTTCCACTGGTCTATGAGCCGCTCGTGAATGGAGTTGAACTGGTCGGCGCCCCGGAACTTCTCTTCGAGCCAATACCACTGGACCACGGCGGCCTCCAGGAGCATGGTCGGGGTATCGGCGTTATATTCCAG
>JAPLJC010000055.1 GCA_026388765.1 Deltaproteobacteria bacterium | reverse complement strand
TCGCCCTTGTCCCCCTCGAATTTCAGCCCCAGGGCTTCTTCCAGGGCCGTCCGCAGGCCGGTTAAGGCGGGAAGGTCTTTCCCCTCAAGGCGGGCCTTGGCGTCCCGGGCATAAGATGCCAGAAACCAGGCCACATCCGCGGGGCCGGTCAAGGGGGCGGCATGGAGCATCACCCGCTTGAGGTATTCAATGAACCGTTCGCCCTCTTCCTGGGCCATCCGGCGGGGGTGCCTGGCCCCGGCCCAAAAGTCCGCTTCACAGTCGGCCAATCGGTAGTTTTCCAGCGTGACGGCCTGGCCGGAAGCATCCTGGCCCACCAAGACAAAATCCCGGTAATTGGTCACCAGGACCTGCCGGTATTTTCCCAGGTAGCGGCTCACCTGGTCGCCGTCGGCGGTCACCCAGGCATCATCTTTGGTGGACTTGACCTCAATGGCCCCCCGGGCCGGCATCTGCCCCGGCATGGGTTCGTGGTCACCGGCTTTCTGAAATTGCTCCTGGGTGAAAAAGCCGCCGTCGGGCAAACCGGCGCCCTGGTTTTGCAGGTTGATGATTCACCTGACTTTCGGCTTCAGGGTCTTGCCGATTTCGTTCAGCAGGTTGGCCAGGGGGCCGTAATAGGAAGTCTCCTTGACGGCCGCGCCGGAAGAGCGGATTTCGGATAATTCTTTGAGGTAGGTTTCCAGGGGATTCATCAGGCCTCACCCAAAGGCATTATGCCACGGGTAAAGGCTAATTGGTTAGCACTTTTTTGGGGAGTGTGTCTTCAGCAGATGGACACTTTCACCCTTGACCATCGTATTTTTAATAGGCGCATTATACCGTTATGACGCTTGCAGAGTCCTTGCCAACATCGGAATTAGTGGTAAGAATTATGCCAAATACGGCACAACATTTGCTATCCATATTTTGTTGATCGACAAGACCGGTCCCACAGTCAACCCCGTCATCACCGGGGATGTGGAAAATCTGGCCGACCTTGTGGATCTCCTGAAAGGGGTTAAAGATGAACGACTACGGTCGGTATTGGCCGAAAATCCAGAAGCTCAACCAGGAAAGACCCCTGAACAAGCTGGCGCAACGGGCGCTTCTGTCGGTGGGATTGAAACCGCACCAAGGCAGCCTGTACCTGGTGCAGCTACTAGAGTGGGCCCTGAAGGAAAACGGAAAGTGAAGCTGGACGGCCCGCGGCAACAGCAGGAGTTCCTTCGGGAGAGTCTACTCCGGCTGGCAACCTGGAACCCGGAAACCGTGATGAAGGAGGTCGAGGAGGACAGCGAGGGGAACCCCGTCAGCCTGGTGCCCCGGGGTCCGATCAGCCCGGTACAACTGGCGACCGAGGCGGTGGAACAGTTTCACAGCCGGCTGGTGGCGGCGGGGCAGTACCCGGATCAGGCGTTTCGATAGTACGAGTAGAGGGCTAATCGCCATCCAGGTGGCCGGGTCGTATAGGGGGGGTCAATTTTCGGTTGTCAATAGCACGACGCATGGTCGGCACACCGGCGCCAAGGCGGGCCAAGGGAGGGGGGGGTTAGGTAGTGATTAACCTGACCGTTCACCCAGGGCCGTCTCTTGCGCCTGCAGGAAGCTTATGTGATGTTCCTGGGCCTCCTGGTGAAGGTTCCCGCCGCCTGGCCCACGGGTCGGGTCACAGTCGGGCGGATGCGGTTTTCACAGCTATTTCCCATGCTTCACGCTGCTGCTCGGGCTCAAGGATGGTAAGGGGGTGGAGTTGGCGTTCGGAAGTTGGCTGAATTTCACAAGGTGTGCATAAGGCGCCCGTGGGCACCAAATTGGCCGCTACCTGGGACCCGCTTATCAACCTGTTCGCCTGGGACCGGCCAGAGGATGCTAAAAATCTGGGGTTCGGGGTTCCCGGTCGACCCCGGATTTCATCCTCAAGAGATTCTCGGAAGTATAGGCCCTGCCTGCCTATGCTGGGGTTTATTATGGACGTCCGACGAGGCGGAAGACGCGTATCGGATTAACTTGATTTTCTGAATATACTGTTTGGAAGGGTAAATTTAACGAGTAATCGTAGTATCGTTATATAGTTGTGGCAAAAATGGCAAGGAGGGAAGGCTACTAAAGGCATGCAGAAGGTGGCAGAAAGAGCCTGAAATTTATTCTTAAATTAAGTACCGAAAATACGGTATGAACCTGGCCCAAAAGAAACTGGTACCGGTCACCAGGCCACAGATAATAGGGCGTTACGCCTCATCTTTTTTCAGGGTGAGGCCTGAAAAGTCCAGCCGGAGCGGGAAAATAACCCGGAAGAAATCGGGGCTTCGTTCGACCGCCGCCTGCACGTCGGGTGAGTCCGTGACTAAAAAGCCGCCAATAAAATTACATCCGCATATGCAAGCATCTGGATGGCGGGGGCAGACGTAAACCCGAAACTTTTTAAGCGAGTTCGCCCTGGCCCGCCATTTTCTTTTATATCGGCGTTGAAATTCCTTCCTTACCGCCAAATCTTTGTATGGCACGCGCTATTCTCCTTGTGGGCCGTAAACCCGTTGACGGGCCCAGGCTGCGTGGCTGCGTTCTCAAGAACCCCCACGGGGTCCAAATAATCATAGACTCGGGCCTTGTCCTTCCCCGGCGCCGCCGGCCTGAGCACCCGCCCCAGGTACTGCAGGAGGCGGCCACTGAATTTGATCGGGGTTGCCAGGAAGAGGGTTGAGAGGTCCCGGCAATCGAACCCTTCCCCGATGAGTTGACCCGTGGCCACCAGGACCTTGACTTGACCGCCGTTCAGGGCCTTCACCACCCGGTGCCGGGCCGCGGGGTTCAGGTCCCCGTGGAGCATGGCCGCATCAACTCCACGATCCGCCAGGAGCCCCACCAGCGTCTCACAATGTGCTTTCCGATCCGAGAGCACCAGGAGCACACCGTCGGGAAGTCGGATCAGGCGGTAGAAGTTCGCATGTGTGTCTATCAGGATTTTCAAGGGCTTCACCTGTCCAGGGAAACGTCAGTATCTTGAGGCGGGATTTCAGGGCACGCCGGCCGCAGTCCGTAACACCCCCGTTTTTTCAGCGTGCAGCG
>JAPLJC010000205.1 GCA_026388765.1 Deltaproteobacteria bacterium | reverse complement strand
ATCACAGCCCCAAACACCATTTATTGAATCCCCATAGCAAAAAATCAACCTACCTCTCCTAACCCAGGCTTAGTTCATGATGACGATTATGAGAATGCGCTGTGCGATTCTCACAATCGCCTACTACATATCTGCAATTTTTTCCGCCTCACCGATAACTGTCTATAATGGCAAGATATGCGCGGCCAGTGAAGTTTCCCGATACATTAATCAAGTACATTAATCAAGGAGGCCTTTTAGAAAAGAGGTTTAAGTCCGGAATTGTGGGGGTGCGGGGGTGCAATTCCTCTTCGCTTTGGGGTAAGCTCTTGATAAATTAGTTATTTTGCTATTTTTAAAAAAATAGACTATCTCTTGAATATCTATATTAATAAGATATATATAAACGGTGATGTAGTACCCGGTATTCTTCACGCGGTTCATGCCGGGATGGATGATCAACATCGCGCTGGTGGTGCACTCCGACGAGGCGTTGCTGGCGGCAGGATTCATTTTCACATTCCACTTCTTCAACACGCATTTCCGGCTGAAGAAATTCCCGATGGACACCGTGATCTTCTCCGGTCGCATCTCGAAGACAGAAATGCTTCATGAGCGCGAGCGCTGGTACAACCGGTTCGTTGCGGAAAACCGGCTGGAAGATTATCGGGTCAAGGATGAATGGAAGAAGTGGAAGAACATTCACCGTTCGTTCGGCTACGTGTTCTTCGGCCTCGGATTGATTTTGTTGGCACTGATCGTGTACGCGATGACGTCGCGGTTAAACACTCACGAACCGACGACGCCCCCGGCTATCACTCAACCCGCCGTGCTGGGAGGCAAACCGTGAAAACGCTGCTGCGAGCGGCTGGTTTATTGGCGCTATTGCTGATGGCTGCCGGTACGGCTCGCGCGTTAGACAACTCGGATTGTTTCGCCTGTCACAGCGACAAAGAACTGACTAAGACCAACAAGGCCGGCAAGGTGGTGTCGCTGTTTGTGGATGAGAAGGAATACGGGGCGTCCATCCACGGCAAGAATCTCTGCACCAGTTGCCATGCCGAAATCACCGAGGTGCCGCATCCGGACGGTTACACGCACAAGCCGGTGGCTTGCAGCGCCTGTCACCGGGTGGAGGCGGACATTTACCTGAAAAGCGACCACGGTCAGGCGGTCGCCAAGGGCGAATCCGAAGCCGCCTCATGCAAGGATTGTCACGGACACTCGCATACGTTGTTGAACTACCGGAACCCGCGGTCGCCGGTCAACCACGCGAACATTCCGCAGACCTGCGGTCGTTGCCATGGCAATACCGCGGAGATGGAGAAGTTCAATCTCTATCAGCGCGCGCCAGTCGCGACGTACGACCGCAGCGTGCACGGCGTGGCGTTGGAGAAACGCGGTGTCACGCAGGCGGCGGTCTGCACGGATTGTCACGGGTCGCACGATCTGCACAAGTCCACCAACCCAACCTCGAAGCTTTACTGGCAGAACATTCCCGGCACGTGCGGCAAGTGTCACGATAACGTCAAGAACACCTACCAGCGCAGCGTGCACGGCAAGGCGGTTGCCGGTGGCATTCGGGACGCCCCGGTTTGCGTGGATTGTCACGGCGAACACACGATTCAGGGAGTCAAAGAAGCCAGTTCCAAAGTTTCTGGTGCGCATATTCCGGAGACGTGCGGGCAGTGTCACCGCTCGGAACGCATCGCGGGCCGGTACCAGTTGTCGTCGAAGGTCTTCGAGACGTACATGCAGAGTTTTCATGGTCTGGCGCAGCAGTTTGGCGGATTGACGGTGGCCAACTGCGCGTCGTGCCACGGATTTCATGATGTGTTGCCGTCGAGCGATCCGCTGTCGTCGGTGAACCAGAAGAACCTGCCGCAGACCTGCGGCAAGTGTCATTCCGGTATCGGCACACGACTCGCGAAAGGTGAGATTAAGATTCACAACCTGCCGGGCGCCGAGAAGGGTAAGCCGTGGCTGGTGAACTTTATTACTCTATTTTACATCGTCATCATCGTGCTGACGATTGGCGGCATGTTTGCGTTCAACGCGTTGGACTACATCGCCAAGACGCGGGCGCACATCCGGAAAGTCCGGGAGTCGGCTCACAGCGAAGTGCGCATGACCAAGTGGGTCCGGTACCAACACCTGAGCATGATGATCCTGTTCATCACACTCGTGTATACCGGCTTCGTCCACAAGTATCCCGATGCGTTTTTCAGTTGGCCATTCAAGCTGCTGGAAAATGGCGGCTACATTCGCGGCATGATCCACCGCATCGCGGGCTGGGCGTTTACCGGGCTGTTTTTCGTCCATCTGGTCGCGCTGTTCTGCACGCCGCGCGGACACGCTTACGTCAAAGAACACTGGTTCCGGTTCCACGACATGAAAGACGGCGTCGGCCAACTGCTTTACAACCTCGGCCTGACCAAGACCCCGCCACCGACACGCCGTTGGAACTACGCCGAGAAGGCCGAGTATTGGGCGCTGGTGTGGGGATCGTTCGTCATGATCGTCACCGGCGCGATGCTGATCTTCACCGAAACCGTCCTGCGCATGTTGCCGAAGATCTGGCACGACGTGGCTCAAGTCATCCATTTCTACGAAGCCGTGCTGGCCACGCTGGCCATCGTCGTCTGGCATTTCTACTGGGTCATCTTCGACCCGAACGAATACCCGATGAACCCGGCCTGGCTCATTGGCAAGAAACCGGCCCACGGCGAACCCAAGAAGGAACACGGAACCGCTGATGAAAATATCAAGACTGAGTAACACCGTCCTCCTTGCCTTTTTGCTCGCCGGCACTCCCTTGCTGCTGGCGGAAGAAGACAAGACGTCTGACCGCTGCGGCGTCTGCCACGAACAAGAAACCAAAGACTGGGAAGCCTCAAAGCACGCCCGAAGGTCCAGCCCGGAGGGTAATAAAACTTCCAGTGGGACCAAGAGGAAAAGTAAAGGGCCGAGCGTTAAGGGATCATAGGCCCGGCCATAGGCCCTGCAACCTTTTTTACCTGGCGTCCTATCGGTGACCGCCGCCGACCACTAAGTAACCAACGCCCACATGGGGGGATGCGCCAACCCCGCTGATCGCCCCCGTACCATGCGCTATAGTTTAATTTCCCCTCTTTCGGGCCCAAAAGCGAAACCGGGGGATACCACCCACGTCCCCCCTGCCTTGCAGGCGCCGTGTGGAAATTTTTTCAAAATTTCATTCCCGGAAAATCGAAGTACCCCCCGGCTATGGAACCATGCCCTAAAATTTCATCTATGAAATCTGACCAGGTGGCATTGTCATGGCGAGGCGATTTCTGGTCTTTTCGGCGGGGCCCCTTACCAAAACCCTGGCCCACGCATGGACTTCCGCAAGGTTCCGGTATAGCTGATTTCTGCTATTTATGTGCGACGCCCAACTCGGTGGGAAGTGTATTGATATGGTTATCATAACCGCATCTCAGACCCGGTTGAGGTGAGACCTCGACTGCTTACAATAACTTCTCCCTCACCAGGTATTCCATAGCCCGCTGGGCATAAGTGGCCATGACGCTGATCATCCAGGTGAAGTGGGACTGCATGTCCTGAAACATTCTGGAATCCGCCATGCCCAAAAGCCCCGTCATCACCGTTCTGAGCCGCACCATTTCGGGATCGTTGATCTGCACCCCGGCCACGTTGATTTCCTGTTCCAGGCCCTTGAGAAAATCCAGGAACAGGAGATTGGCGCCTTCCTGCTCCTGACCTTGCAGGTGGGAGATGGTACCCAGGAGGCGCGAGGCGAGCAGGATTTCCGCCTTGATCCGGTCGGCGAAATGGAAAGCCAGGATGGCTTGTCGACTCGAAACGGGGAACGGTTCTGCCATGATAGATCTCTCCTTGAGGTTTGGCGCCAGCTTAGCATAAATGGCCAGGAGCCACAACTGCGGCCGGGTTGGCAAGTAATTCCGATTTGGCTGCGAAGTTTTTGGTAGCTTCAGGCCCTAACCGGAAAGCCGGCGCCAGCCCAGGCTGTGCCGAAGATCTCGCCCCCGCTAGGGTTGGGTCTAATCTTATTGTGAGGCTTTGATAAGATTACTGGCGGCCTTGAGGAGATCATCCGCCTTTTGCGAAGCGTCCACCTGGGGAGGATCCGGGGCGGGATTCAGGGGAGGGTCGGTATTGAACCGTTTATCGCCGCGGTTGAAGGCGATGAAGATGGTGCGGCCCGAGTCCGGATAATAGAGCCAGCGCGCATAGGCGCCCACGGTTTCACCGTCGCTCTGATACATTTTCTCCCCGAACCATTGGTCCGAATTCGCCACCTCCAGTCCAAACCCATAGGGGAGGGTCCCTTGGGCGCTGGTCAGTTGCTGGGGGGTGGTCATCTGCTGCAGGGACTGGCTGTTAACCACCTTACCCGCGAACAGGGCCGTGGTGAAGTTCAGGATATCCTGGGCGGTGGACACCCCGGAGCCGTTGGTCCAGTCAAAGGAGAGATCCCAATCGGTGCTGTCGGTGAGCGTGGGAAATTGGGGGACTCCGGCCCAGTAATAGCTCCGGGCGAAGGGGTTAGTCTGATCAAAAAGACCGGAAGCGGGCAGGGAGGTGTGGGACAGGTTCAGCGGGTCAAAGAACTCGGTTTTGATCAGGTTCTCCACGGTGTCGGTGAACATGGTGGTCGATTCAGCTGCCAGCCCCAGAAGGAAGTAATCGGAGCTACTATACTTGAAATCCGTTCCCGGCTTGAAATCGGGCGACGTAGAGAGTTCCATGATCGGTAAGATGTCGACAAAAGGGTCCCAGGCAAGGGTTGGGAAGGAAATTAGACCGCTAAAAAACTCCTGAGTGGTCTCGTGATCGTGCAGACCACTGGTGTGGTTCAGGAGCATGCGCAGGGTGATCTGATCGGCGGAGGGCACGGCATCGGGAAACAGCCATTGATCCACCGTGTCGTCCAATTTGATTTTGTTCTCCTCCACCAGCTTCATGATGAGCGCGGCGGTGAAGAGCCGGGTGACGCCGGCGAGGTGCACCTGGGTGTCCGCTGTCATGGCCTGGGGGTCACGGCTTTGGGTCGCATCGCCCAAATCCGCCTTGCCGGCCGTGCCGATCCAGGTTTCCGTCGGGGTCTGCACGGCCATGATGGCCCCGGGAATCCCGGCATCACTCACCGCCAGGTCCAGCATGGTCTGGAGTTCTGCGGTCGGCAAGGTGGCGAAGCTGGCGAAGATGGTATGGTTGGCAGTAATGTTGGTAAAGGCAATACCCGCCACTGCGCCGGCTGAGACCCCGTCCACCAGGACGTTGGCCACGTGGAACCCGGAGTCCGGAGTGATGGTGAAGGTCTGGGAGTCGCCGGAGTTCACGGTCACTACGCCTGAAGGCGAAATGGCGCCGTGATCCCCCGCGAAGGCGGTAAGAGTAAAGGTGGTTACTGAGGTTGAGGCCGTCGTGAATGGGTTTACAAACGGTGTGATGTCCGGAATTGTGTTAAACCCTGAGGGCGCGCCGCCGCCCAGGAGTCCGTTATCATTCCCCATCAAGCCGGAGGAAGGATTAGAGGTGTTGCTATTTCCACTTCCCGAGATACCTGAGGCTCCCGAACTACCTGAGGTTCCCTTAAGAACGCCGCCACCCTCTGCCTTATTGGAGGCGTCATCGCCCGTCTCAGCCTCTTTCAGAGCACCGGCTTCGGCCGCACCCGGCCCCGGGCTGGCCGCCCCGCCGCTGGTGGCCCCGTGGCTGCCCGCCCCGCCAACTGCGGCCCCAGCGATGGCGGCCCCAGCGATGGCGGTGCTTTGCGGAATTAAAATCTCTCCCTTCTCTCCCACCTTGATCTGATTGACCTTGGGGTCTTTGGCCGTTCTGATGACAATCACCTGCCCCTGTGTTCCTTTGGGAGAGGAAGTTTTTCCCTTTCCAGGAACAGGACTAGGCCCCGGCGTCGTGGTGGTGTGTGCCGGCAGGGCCAGGATGAGACAGAGTAGCAAGGAGAAAATAAATTTTTTACACATCTTAATCACTAACCGGTTGGCCTATGTATATTATTTTATACAAAAAAATAATTTCGCTCAAGGTCTTTGTCAAGGTATTATCTACCAACCATTCGGCTCACTGAAGCCAAGGAAGATGTCGCCAGCGCCGCAGCCAAAGCCGTAATTGCTTGCCGGTCTTATCCGAACGGTTTATCCGGCAACCGCGTCAGACCGGGAGCGGCGTCGATATTCTGTTTTTTCATCTTCTCCAGGAGAGTGGTGCGGTTGAGGTGGAGCAGCCGGGCCGCCCGGCTCTTCACCCAGTTGCTCCTTTGCAGGGCCTGGAGGATGAGGTGGCGCTCCAGGGCTTGCACCGCGGCGTTAAGGTCGGTGCTCCCGACCGGGATTTCCTCGGGGGCAGGCGGGGTAGCCGGGAAGCCTTGCCGAAATTTCTCCGGCAGATCGGCCACGTCTATCACCTCGCCCTCGGTTAAAGTGACCAGGCGCTCCACCAGATTTTCCAATTCGCGGACGTTTCCCGGCCAGGAGTGACGCAGCAGCAGGTCCAGGGCCGCGGAACTGAGGCGCTTCCATGGTTTTTTGCGCTTACGGCTGACCTCCGCCAGGAAGTGCTGCACCAGCAGCGGCAGGTCACTGAGCCGGTCCCGCAAGGGCGGCACCTTGACGGGGATGACATTGAGGCGGTAATAAAGATCTTCCCGGAATTTACCCCGGGCCACCAACTCTTCCAGGTCCTGGTTGGTGGCGGCGATCACCCGGATATCCACCTGGATGGTCTTGACGCCGCCGATGCGCTCAAAGGAATGGTCTTGCAGGACCCGGAGGATCTTCCCCTGCAGGTTGGGGCTCATCTCCGAAATCTCGTCCAGGAAGATGGTGCCGCCATGGGCCTGCTCGAAGCGGCCGAGGCGGGTACGCACCGCGTGGGTGAAGGCGCCCCGCTCATGCCCGAAGAGTTCGCTTTCCAGGAGTTCTTCCGGGATGGCGGCGCAGTTCACCGGGATCAGGGGACCGTCCCGGCGGGCGCTGTTGTAATGGAGGGCATGGGCGATCAGTTCTTTGCCGGTGCCCGATTCACCCAGGATCAGCACGGTGCTGTCGGTGTCCGCCACCTTACGGATGAGCTCGAAGACCTGGGTGATGGCCTCGCTCTGACCCACCATGTTGGCGAAACCATAGCGCTGGTTCAGTTGCTTTTTAAGTTGCAGATTTTCCCACTTCAGGCGATGATGATCCAGGGCCCGGGCCACCACCAGGCGAAGTTCGGTGGCATCCACCGGCTTGGCCAGGTAATCATAGGCCCCCTGGCGCATGGCGGTCACGGCGTTGGCAATAGTGCCGTAGCCGGTGATGATGATGCAGGGGCACTCGGGCTGGTGGTGGACCAGATATTTGAGAACCTCCAGGCCACCCAGGCCGGGCATAGCCAGGTCCGTCAGCGTCAGGTCAAAGGTCTGCTCAGTCAAGAGCTTCAAGCCGCTTTCACCATCCACCGCGGTAATTACGGCGTAACCTTCCGCCATCAGGATCTCTTTCAAACCCCGGCGAATGCCCGGGTCGTCGTCGATCACCAGGATAGAGGCCTTAACGCGTTTCATGAGGGAACTCCCATGCTTAGGTAGTGCTACACCAAAACGCCTCTTATGTCAATAAAATGACATGCGCCAAACCCTTGCCTGGCAAGGATCGCGAAAAGGGGTTGACTTAAAAAAACTAGAATTGTTATCTTCTAATCATTACCAGACAAGGAGAGTTGGTGCTACCTACCCTAATTTTCATCCTCTGGGCTTACGGCATGTATGCCCTCATTTCCGCCCTGGCCGGGCGCAAAGGTAGCAGACTCCGGGGTCGCAGCCCGTGGCGGCGTTATGGTTGGCTCGGCCTGTTAGCGACTACCGGAATCGGACTGGGACTGGCCGTGGTGCTGGCGCACTCCTTTGACCAGGAGAACCAGAGTCTGAAGCTGTCGGGATTCCTGGGCACGGTGTGGGCCGACGGCTGGCCGGAGCAGATGGAGCGCCGGGTAGATGATCCTCCCATCAAGGGTACGCCGGCCGGGGATCAGCCGGTGTACGCCCTGCTGCATCCCGGGACCTCTCCCGCTGAACTGGCCCAGGAAAAGACCGCGCCCAAACTCCGGCCGGCGCACAAGCCCAAGGTGAGCAAAGCTCCGGCCCCTCAGGCCAAGGCCGTGGCCCCAAAGCCCAAAAAGGAGCAGCTAGCCGCCAAGAACAAGGCCAAGACCGCCAAGAAAAAGAAAATGCCGCCCCCCCAGTCCGCCAAAAATCCCACCACCGGCTGATGAGACGGCCATCTTCCCAAGAATTCGCAGAAATATTTCCGACTGATCTTCTTTTCTCCTTTCCCCCAGCCCCGGTTTTCCCCTAAAATCATGCCATGAGCATCGCCGGAATTGCCTTATCCCTCCTGGTCAGGTCTGGCCGTTGAGCCAGGAACCCGCCAGCCAAACCGGCCAAATCGCCCGGGCTGCGGGCGCGGTGAGCCTGGCGGTCTTTGCCAGCCGGATTCTGGGGCTGGTGCGGGAACAGGTGTTTGCCAACCTGTTCGGCGCCGGCTACGCCAACGACGCCTTTGTGGTGGCCTTCCGTATCCCCAACCTGCTGCGGGACCTCTTTGCCGAAGGAGCCTTGAGTTCCGCCTTCGTCACGGTGTTCACCGACTACGATCAGAAATCGGGTCCGGAGAGGACCTGGCGCCTGGCCAACAACGTCATTATGTGCTCCTCGCTGCTGGTGGGGAGCCTGGTCCTGTTGGGCATGATCTTTTCTCCGGAGCTGGTGAACCTCATGGCCCCGGACTTCGGCCTGGTCCCGGGGAAATTGGCCCTTACCACCCTGATGACCCGGATCATGTTCCCTTTTTTGCTCCTGGTCTCCCTGGCGGCCCTGGCCATGGGCATGCTCAACAGCAGGGGGAAATTCTTTGTTCCGTCCCTGGCCTCCAGTTTCTTTAACCTCGGGTCCGTGGTGGCCGGGGTGACCCTGAGCCTGGTTGTCCCCCAATTGGGCCTCCATCCCATCGTCGGCATGGCCTGGGGCGCCCTCATCGGCGGCCTGCTGCAGTTTCTGGTCCAGGTACCCCTCCTGCGGCGGCAGGGCTTCCACCTCCAATGGGTGGTGGATCTGCGGGAAGAGGGCCTCCAGCGCATCGGTAAGCTGATGCTGCCCGCGGTGGTGGGACTCTCCGCCACCCAGATCAACCTCTTCATCAACACCTTTTACGCCGCCAGTTGCGGCCAGGGGAGCGTCTCCTGGCTGAATTACGCCTACCGGCTTTTTCATCTGCCCATGGGGCTCTTCGGGGTAGCCCTGATGGTGGCCACCATGCCGGTGGTGTCCCGGCATGCCGCCCAGGAGGACCTCCCGGCCATTAAGGGGGCCCTGGAGTCTTCCCTGGCCCTGGCGCTGCTGGTCACGGCGCCGGCGGCCTGCGGCTTGATCTTTCTGGCCCAGCCCATCATCGCCCTGATCTACCAGCACGGCCACTTCTCAGCCTGGGACACCCAGCAGACCGCGGCGGCCCTGGCCCTGTATGCCATCGGCGCCCTGGCCTTTGCCGGGGTGAAGATCATGGTGCCGGCCTTCTACGCCTTGAACAATACCAGGGTCCCGGTGGTGGGCTCCTTCCTGACGGTGGCGGCTAATCTGGTGTTCATCAACCTGACGTTAGGCTCTTTGCAGCACCGGGCCATCGCCCTGTCCACCTCCCTGAGCATGATCCTCAATTTCCTCTTTTTGGGGGTGATGCTTTACCACAGGCTGGGGGGCTTCCGGGTCCGCCCGCTGCTGGCCACCCTGCTCAAGGTGGCCGCGGCCGGATTGGTGATGGGCCTGACGGTCATCTGGGCCTACCCCGTCCTAACCGGCTGGCTGGGAGGCAGCCTGCTGGGCCGCCTGCTGGCGCTGGGCGGAGATATCCTGCTGGGGGCGGGGCTTTACTTCTTCCTGGTCTCCCGGCTCCGGATCCCGGAGTTCCAGGAACTGAGCCGGAAGCTGCAGGCCCGCCTGAAGAGATAGTTTTGTTTCCGGCAAAAGGCATAAATAGCGCAGGCTAAAGCCTGCGGCTACAAATTTTTTGGCAAGTGTTTTGTAGGGGCGGCTCGCGAGCCGCCCCTACGACTAGTTAGATGACAAACAATACAATGGTGATTAACTGAAAAGAACAAGGGTTTTAACTAAAAACTGAAAACTGGAAACCGAGGTCTTTATGGAGCCGGCACAGAAAATCGGCCCGATTCTAAAACTGCTCGAGACGCATTACCCCCAGGTTCACGTCACCCTGGATTTCACCAACCCCTTGGAATTGCTGGTGGCCACGATCCTCTCGGCCCAGTGCACGGATGAACGGGTGAATAAGGTGACCCCGGCCCTCTTCAAAAAATACCCCGCGGCTGCCCACTACGCCCAGGCGCCGCTTCCGGAACTGGAACAGGCCATCTACCAGACCGGCTTTTACCATAACAAGGCCAAAAGCCTCAAGGCTCT
Organism: Deltaproteobacteria bacterium; assembly: GCA_026388765.1. Taxonomy (GTDB): domain Bacteria; phylum Desulfobacterota; class Desulfobaccia; order Desulfobaccales; family 0-14-0-80-60-11; genus JAPLJC01. Next base: position 2,709 of record JAPLJC010000205.1, on the reverse strand, counting down.
GGGCCAGGCCCTGGCGGAGAAGTTCGGCGGCCAGGTGCCGGCCTCCCTGGAAGAACTGGTAAAACTCCCGGGCATCGGCCGCAAGACCGCCAATGTCGTTCTGGGCAATGCCTTCGGCATCCCCGGCCTCATGGTGGACACCCACTGTGGCCGGGTGTCCCAGCGGTTGGGTCTCACCATCGCCAAGGACCCGGTGAAGATCGAGTTCGACCTGATGACCCTGGTGCCCCAGGAGCGCTGGACCAGGTTTTCCCTGCAACTCATCTGGCACGGCCGGGCCATCTGCACCGCCAGGAACCCCCAGTGCCCCGGTTGCCCGTTGTTGTCTTACTGCGACTATGGCCAGCAGGCGATGGGGCAGTAAATTAGCAATACAGTTGCCAGTGGCCAGATTTTGTCGGGTGCGTCCTACGCACCTTAATCTATCAGTTGGCAGCAAGGGCGTCTCGCCTCGACCACCTCAGCTTGCGGACAATATGCGCCTTTACATCCCGGCCCGGAGGTTATAACTTAGGAGAGACGCAATTCGCGAGGAGAGCCTATGTTTCCAGCCCGACTGTGGGAAAGCCTGGATGACCAAAAGGTCCAGTGCCATATGTGCGCCCATGAATGCAAGATCGACCCGGACAAACGGGGCCTCTGCCACGTCCGCCAAAACCAGGACGGCCAACTTTTCAGCCTGAATTACGGCAAGATCATCGCCGAACACATCGACCCCATCGAGAAGAAGCCGCTCTTCCACTTCCTGCCGGGCACCCGCTCCTACTCCATCGCCACGGTGGGCTGCAACTTCATGTGCCTCCATTGCCAGAACTACGACATTTCCCAGTATCCCCGGGTCCACGGCGGCCTGATCCGGGGGGACGAAAGGGAGCCGGAGGCCATCGTGGCCTACGCCCTGGCCTCCCATTCAGCCAGCATCGCCTACACCTACACCGAGCCCACCATCTTCATGGAGTACGCCCAGGACGTGGGCAAGCTGGCCCACGAGCAGGGCCTGAAAAACGTCTTCGTCTCCAACGGCTTCATGACCGAGGCCTCCGCCACCGCCCTGGCGGAATTCGTCGACGGCGACAACGTCGATCTGAAGAGCATGCGGGACGACTTCTACCGCAAGATTTGCAAGGCCCGGCTGCAGCCGGTGTTGGATACCATCACCCGTCTCAAAAAGCTCGGGGTCTGGCTGGAGGTCACCACCCTAATCATCCCCGGCGAGAACGACTCCACCGAAGAGCTCACCGACATTGCCCAGTTCATCAAGGGGGTGGGGGTGGACATACCTTGGCACGTCACCGCCTTTCACCCCACCTTCAAGATGATGGACCGCCCGGCCACCCCGGTGGCCACTTTGCGGCAGGCCCACGAGATCGGGCTCAAGGCTGGGCTGCGCTACGTTTACACCGGCAACATCCCCGGCGAAGCCGGCGAGAATACCTACTGCTATGGCTGCCGGGAACTCCTCATCGAACGTCTGGGCTACACCATCCGGCGCTATAACCTGAAAGACGGCAAGTGCCCCAAGTGCCAGACCCCCATCGACGGGGTCTGGAAGTAGGGGCGACCCGCTGGGTCGCCCTTAAATGCCCCTCCCCTCTGGACCAGGTTTATTCTCCAGGTATGTACCGGGAAACCAGCCAGCTCGCCTGCAGAGATGTAGGGTGCGTTCTACGCACCACCTAACCCGGATTATTCACGACATTTTTTAAATCATGGCAATTTATTCGATATTACTACCGAATAATAATTGTTTCAAAAAGCAGAGTGTTTTATGGAGAACAGCCGCCCTCGGCTGTTTATTTGCAGGCGAGGGCGCCTGCTCTCCATTTTCCTTATTTTGAGTGATGATTATATGAATTTTTCGGGCTAAAGCACTGGCTGGAAGCCGCCCCCCAAAAAAAGGCGGACCACAAGGCCCGCCCTCAGCGCCACAGGATTCCCGGGATTTTTTTCTTCCCTAACCGAGAACCTTATTATTCCATCAATAGTGATGTTGCCCCAACGATGGGGGCGCCCACCTCGTAGGCCTGCACGATGCAGTTGCCGGTTCCGGTTGGATCGCCCAATCCCTTTTCTTGCCGCACCACGAAGACCCTATTATTGGCCGTGACTAGATTGGGCGGACCAAAGTTCAGAGGGGTGGTATTCTGGGTTACCGTCCAAATTGGGCTTATTGTACCGCCGCCGGTGGCGTCGGCATTATAGGCCCGCAAAGTTGATTGGTTCACGGTATAAACGTTTTGATCAACGTTATAACTATATGAAAAGCCGTCCACCAGGACTGTGTTGCCCACCACGGCCAGGCTATCGAAGCCGTTGTGATCGGCGTCCGTGGTTAGCGTGTCTTGCCATTTTAAATTGCCGGTTGCCACATCAAAGCCCTTGATGAACCCGATATCCCCCGTGGCTTTGGTAGAATCAAAAGCAATGCCGCAAACGATGCAGGTATTGGTAGAGGCCGCAACTGCCTCGACCCAAATTGTGTCACAATTGGGTAAAGTAAATTTTTGTTCCCATAAAGGACCGGTTGCGCTCCACAGCGGCCCGGCCAGGAACAGGCTCCCCGCCAGGACTGCCACGATAACCATTACTCTGCTGCGCTTCATGATCAGGCGCCTCCTTATCCAGCCAGTTCACTCCCGGCGGTAACTGAACTAGATTATACCTCAAAGTTGAGACCTCTGCCAAAAGTCTTTTTGTCATCCTGAGCGA
>JAPLJC010000133.1 GCA_026388765.1 Deltaproteobacteria bacterium | reverse complement strand
TAAGGAGGAAACTACACGTAACTATCTGGGGATACGAGAGAAAAAGGTGGGGTTTTGCTTTTGCAAGGATTGCGGTCTAAGGCTTGATTATGACCATGGAGTCGGTAGGCCTACCCCACGCGAAGCGTTTAGTTCATGGTTTGGAGATGGGAAGTTTTTAGGGTCTCGATAAGTACCGAATCAAGGATCGAGGCTTATCGGTGGAGTGTACGGACTTTCCCTGTGAGCGTGGCGGGTCCATAGACTAGTGTCACAAGAATCGCGATTATTGTCAGCCACACGAATTGATAGATCTTAAAGTCTCCGGGCAGACGCAGAAACTCAAGGGTGAAGTTCATCATGAAGTGAAATAGGATCGCCGCAAGTGTGCTGCGTTGCGTGTTGTTGTAGATCCATGTCATGACCACGGCTATTGCCAACATGCCCGGTCCCATTGATACCCAGAATTGCGTTGACCACAGTGGGAGTACCTCCGACAGCAATGAGCTACGCATGAAGAATATCGGCATGTGCCAAACTGCCCAAATCACCCCCAAGACTAGACTGGCGGCTAGTGCGTTCCATTTTCTTTGGAGACGGTCTAAGGCGTAGCCGCGCCAGCCAAGTTCTTCGGGTAACGGTCCATATATCATTGTCACCATTGCGAACGGTATGATGGTCAATGGGTGGGTCACATAGCTGACCGCGGTATCAACCGAAGGTATGTTCCCCTTGATCACAAATCCCGTCAGGATAGCCAAGACGCTGCAGACAGGCGCTATCAATATTATGATTGCGTACCATCTTGGTCTTATGCGCGTGAAGCTAATCAGTCGGCTCCAATACTCCCGCCGTTCTTGTTGGTCACCCGTGAGATAGGTAAGAAGTATCCCCGAGACTGCTGGCCCAAAAATGCCGATGATAAACAAGACTATTCCTGGAGTCACGGAAATGTCCATGCCTGTGAACACGACTGGAAGCCAAAATAGCCAAGACCATCCGAGAGCCAGTATGAAATAAGGCCATGGGCTGGTCTGCCAATCTGGTGCAGATGCTGTTCTCAAGTGCATCTAAATCTGCCATTAATTAGATTGATCTTCATAAGAGGCTCAGATGGGGTTAAAGCCCCCATGTCAATACCGTCCAGATAATGCCGGACAGGGGAAAGCGTCCCCTCAAATATATTTAAAGTGCTAAGAACTTGCCACTATCGACAATATCAGTGAGGCGGAAAAATTGCCGATATGATCTGCTGAGTGTATCTAAGCTTACTCGGGCCGGGGCGGTCAACCGGCCCTTTGTTCAATTATTCCCCTGCCCGGAGGCCTATGCCGCTGCCTTTACTGACCACTGGTTACTGATCACTATCCACTCTCCGCGCTAACTGTCCCTACTGTTCTGGTAATTTTTCTTCCTTGGCTTTACCTTATCTGCATGTGTGACCTAAGCGCTCTACCCCCGCACCGCCCGGACAACCCGCGGCCCAGAAGCGGTACAACCGCGGCGCTTCAGCGGCGTCGGACCGCTCAGTCTGCGCCCTCTCAGCGGACTAAAGTTAGCCAAATAAGGTACTTATGCGAACCAACCTGCGGCATTTTTCCAGATGCCGGCACAGAATGGCCCCGCTTGGCCTCTTTTTTCGGCTTGAGACCCCGGCGAAATTGCCCGTCTCACCTGAAAAATCAAATAATCTGCGCTACTTGGATGATGCACAGTTTTCTCGTCCCTAAGTTGCACTTATGATTGCCTTTTTCGCCCCCGGGCCCAGTCTGGCCACCATTTCCGCTCCCCAGTGCAACTTGGGGATGAGTTGTAAAGTCGCTTGGCTGATCAAGCGTTTGGGCTAGAGGCAGCTATGAATGCGGCCTAATCTCGGTTAAACTAGCAAGATCACCCCTTCGCTGATTTCTGTCCAGGGAGTATCAAGATGAACCCTGATGATCCTAAGCGCCTCTTATGCCTGGATATATTTCGGGGCGTGACCATCGCCGGGATGATCTTTGTCAACAACCTGGCGGCCTGGACCGACACTCCCCGCCTGCCGCGCCTGACCCATGCCGAATGGCACGGCTGCACCCTGGTCGACCTCATCTTCCCGTTTTTCATCTTCATTGTCGGCGTCAGCACGGCTTTTTCCTTAGAAAAACGGGCCAAAATGGGAGAGAGTCTGCCGCGGTTATACAGACACATCCTCATCCGCACCGGGCTGCTTTTCCTCCTGGGCCTGGTCACCGGCAGCGGCTTCATCCTGGGCTGGCTTTTCCAAGCCATTTGCCCACCCGAGGTGACCCAGAAGAGTATCTGGGCGATATTCCTCTTCCCACCATTGGGTAGTGAAACGTACTTCTTTTCGCTCGCCAACCTGCGGATTATGGGCGTGCTGCAGCGCATTGCCCTGGTTTACCTGGCGGTCTCGATTCTCCTGATCCATAGCCGCTGGCGCGTCCAGGCGCTGGTGGCCGGCGGCTTGCTCCTCCTATACTGGGGCCTGATGAGCCTCCCGGGCTTTCACCTGGAGCCGGGGGCAGACCTGGGCGCCTTCATCGACCGCGCCATCTTTGGGGAAGCCCATCTGTGGCGTTTTAGCCAAACCTGGGACCCCGAGGGCTTGCTGGGCACCCTGCCGGCCATCGCCACCGGGCTGTGTGGGGCGCTGACGGGCCACTGGCTCAAGACCGAACGGGACAGGTCCGACAAGCTCATCGGACTTTTCCTGTTCGGTTTCTTCGGCATCTTCGTCGGCACCGCGTGGGGCTACTTGTTTCCCCTCAATAAGCACCTGTGGACCAGCTCTTTCGTCGTCTATACCGCGGGTTACGCCCTGATGTTCCTGGCCTTCTGGTACTGGCTGGTCGATGTCAAGCAGGTAAAGGCGGTTTGGGCTCAGCCACTCGTCTGGCTCGGCACCAACCCGCTGTTAGCCTATTGCGGGGCCCAAATCGGGGGTCTGGCCCTGGGCACCCTCTACCTCGGCACCCCGGCGCAGCACACCCATCTTATCTCCGTCATCTCTAACGCCATCTTTGGAGTAGATTGGGATGTCGTCTGCCAGACGAGTTGGCGGGATCCGCGCTGGCCTTCGCTCTGTTGGGCCATGATCTATCTGACCTTCTGGACCTTGCTGATGGGTCTTTTTTACCGCAAGCGCCTTTTCTTCAAGATCTGAAGGTTGTCTCCCCCTTAAGTAATCGTCGCCGCCTTGATCAGGTTGGTGGTGCCCCGGCTGCCGACGGGGGTGCCGGCGGTGATGATCACCCGGTCGCCGGAGTTGAGCAGTCCGGCCTGCACCGTCACCTGCTCGGCCAGGCGCAGCATCTCGTCGATGTCCTCGGTGGGGGGGGGTCAAAAGGGGCAAAATGCCCCAAGAGAGGCAGAGGCGGCGCCAGGTCGAAGGATTGGAAGTCAGGGCAATGATGCGGTTTTTGGGCCGAAAGCGGCTGATGAGGCGGGCGGTGCCGCCCCCGTCGGTGCTGGTGAGGATGGCGGCCGCCTCCAGGTCCAGGGCCATTTCGCAGGCCGCATAGCTGACGGCCTCGGGAATTTTTTTACGCCTTTCCGAGGCCCGGGCCCGCAGCCAGGCCTCATAAGGGAAATCCTCCTCCGTGGCCCGGCTCACCTGGTCCAGGAAGGTCACCGCCTCCACCGGAAATTGACCCACGGCGGTCTCCTCGGAGAGCATCACCGCGTCGGTGCCGTCCAGGATGGCGTTGGCCACGTCGGTGGCTTCGGCCCGGCTGGGGCGGGCATGGCTCACCATGGATAAAAGCATTTGGGTGGCGGTGATCACCGGCTTGCCCACCCGGTTGGCATAACTGATGATCTGCTTCTGGATCATGGGCACCCGCTCCAGGGGCACCTCCACCCCCAGGTCCCCCCGGGCCACCATCAAGCCGTCGGCCGCGTCCAGGATCTCCTGGAGCTGCCCGAGGGCCTCGTGCTTTTCGATCTTGGCGATGATGGGGGTATCGGCTCCCCGGCCACGGATGTATTCACGGAGTTCCCTGACATCCCTGGCCGAGCGCACGTAGGAGAGAGCCACGAAGTCCACCCCCTGGGCCAGGCCGAAGGCGAGATCGTCGTAGTCCTTGGCCGTGAGGGCCGGCACCGACAGGGAGTGGCCGGGGAAATTTATCCCCACCTGGGAGCGCAAGACCCCACCCACCACCACCCGGCAGCGTAGCGCCTGGTCCAGCTTTTCCTCTACCTTAAGTTCGAGGTTGCCGTCGGCCAGCAGGATGGCGGCCCCCACCGGCGTTTCGGCGATGATCTGCGGATAATTGACGGTGACGCCCGGTTGCGGCTCAACCGCCAGCCCGGCGCCTAAATAAAATTCTTCGCCGTCCGTCAGCCTGATTTCGCCGCCGGGAACCTCGCCGATACGCACCTTGGGACCGGCCAGGTCCTGGAGGATCGCCACCGGGGTCTTAAGCCTCGCCGACAACTCCCGGATGCGCCTGATCCACTCGCCGTGCTCCTCTTGAGTGCCGTGGGAAAAATTGAGCCGGGCCACGTTCATGCCGGCCGCCACCAGCCGCGGCAAGATCGAACCTTTGCAGGCCGGGCCCAGGGTGCAGACTATCTTGGTACGCCGCTGCTCTGGTAAAATGGTCATACCTCCTCGCCCACTAAATTTTTGGGTAGAAATTGACCGACCCCTGGTCCATTTTACCCATTCAACCGGTCAAAATAAAGGGGCCATAAATTTAAGCCTGGAGGGCTTGACAAATTTTTATTTAATATTAACTGATTAGCAGTAAGTAAAATCAGTTGGGTTGTTGGGTATAATTATTGCATGTTTTACTGCGAGGGGGAGAATTAATTATGCCGATTTACGAGTATCAATGTGTCGATTGTGGGGGCCGCGACCAGCGGGTGGCCGGACTGGACGATCACACGGCCCTGTGCGCCCAGTGCGGCGGTTTGATGCTGCGCCTGGACGAGGATGTCTTTC
>JAPLJC010000080.1 GCA_026388765.1 Deltaproteobacteria bacterium | reverse complement strand
GGAGGACTCCTATTACGATCTTCCCCACCGGTCCGAGGAAACGGCCGCCTTGTACGAACACGGCGTGCGGGCCATTCTGAACGGCCTTAAACGGGGTGAGCACGGCCTGCCGCTCATCGGCTCCGGCGACTGGAATGATGGAATGAACCTGGTGGGCGAACACGGCAAAGGGGAAAGCGTCTGGTTGGGCTTTTTCCTTTATGAAGTGCTTACGCGGTTCGCCGAGGTGGCCCGAACGCATGGTGATGTGTCCTTCGCCGAGCGTTGCGCCGATGAGGCGGCCGGGCTGCGCCGCAATCTCGAGGAGCATGGCTGGGACGGCGAGTGGTATCGCCGCGCCTACTTCGACGACGGTTCACCGCTGGGGTCGGCGCTCAACCCCGAGTGCCGCATCGATTCGATTTCGCAGAGCTGGTCCGTGCTATCCGGTGCGGGGGATGCGGCGCGGGCGCGCTTGGCCATGGAAGCCGTGGATCAGCGCCTCGTGCACCGGAAGCAGGCGCTCATCCAACTCCTGGATCCGCCGTTTGACAAGTCGGATTTGAATCCGGGCTACATCAAAGGCTACGTCCCCGGGGTGAGAGAGAACGGCGGGCAATATACTCACGCGGCGATCTGGGCGGCGATGGCCTTCGCGGCCTTGGGCGACGGGCCGCGCGCCTGGGAACTACTGGCCATGATCAATCCGGTGAACCATGCCAGATCTCCCGAGGAGATCGCCATCTACAAAGTAGAACCATACGTCGTGACGGCCGACGTCTATGCGCTCTCGCCTCATACCGGCCGCGGCGGCTGGACCTGGTACACGGGGTCTGCCGGCTGGATGTACCGGCTGATCGTGGAGTCACTCCTGGGGCTGAGGCTGGAGGTGGACAGGCTGCGGTTCACGCCGTGTCTCCCGGCGGATTGGCCGGGCTTCACCATGCACTACCGCTATCGGGAGACGGTCTACCACATCAGTGTCCAGCGCCCGCCGGCCGAGAAGGGCGAGACGCGGGTGACCGTTGATGGCGTCGACCAACCCGATAACACTATTCCCCTGATTGACGACCGTCAGGAACACTATGTCGAGGTGAGCCTGCCCGTGGGCCGCGGTCAAACGCAGAATTGACCCGTGAAAGAAAATGGCCGACTCGGTTTTACCCGGATCGGCCATCTCCTGCCCCGGCAAGGTAGGCACCTTGCCGTCTGGCCTTGCTTGATCTTGTGTCGCGTTGCCGTGTTTCAGGTCAAAAACTACACACAAGGAAGCAAGGAGTGTAAAAATTATAACCTAGAAATTACTTCATGTCAAGTCATGGAGGCAAGATAAATTCCAATCAATTGGGCTGGGCTCTGGCTCCCCCAAGCAGTCCACCTTATATTAAAACTAGAGCCCCCGATTTTACCCTGCCCGCCCGATCAAAGGAGAGGTGAAATGAACGAACAGGAAGCAAAAAAGGAAATAGCACAAGCAAAAGAGGAACTTTTGGCAGCCAAAGTCAAGCTAACAGAATTAAATGCTAAACTAATGGAACTCTCGGACGTGATGGAAAAAATAGAAGCCGCGCAAGGCCGGCTGGAGAAAGTTGAAGAAAAACTGTTTAGTGAGGAATTTACCAAAAAATCGTCTTTCGACCGCTTCCAATAATAAAAAAGATTAGCAGGGCCTGAAAAAGCAGCGAAACCCTGGCCCAGGCGTTCACTATCATTTATCCTGGATAGCGCTGGAAGAAGAGGGTTCCAAGGGAGCTTCCGCTAACCTGCCCTGGAACACCGGTTCTGGGGGTGTGGTATGCTCATATTTTTGAAACAATTACTTTTCAAGGAAACTTGTGCTATCATTGCGTCGACGAGAGGATTCGGCTTCAGAACAGAGACTTTGGCGGATTTTTCCCGGGCAAGAGGTCCCAAAAACTTTTTTTTGATTACGGTGGCCAAGGCTGCTGCATAATCTCGGCTTAAGAAAGGCTATGGAAAAGGGTCCTAAGCTTGGAGATACGTTCCTGGTCACCGGCAGCGCTGGATTCATCGGTTTTCACGTGGCCCAGGAGCTGCTGGCCCGGGGCGCCCGAGTGGTGGGGCTGGATAATTACAACGATTATTACTCTCCGGACTTAAAGCGGGCCCGGGACCATAATCTGCGGCAATTCGCCAATTTTGTCTCCATTGAGGGCGACCTGGCCGACCTTCCCGGCCTGGAAGGGCTGTTTCAGGCCCACCGGCCTCAGAAGATCTGTCATCTGGCCGCCCAGCCCGGAGTGCGCTACTCCCTGATCAACCCCTTTGCCTATCAAAAGGCCAACCTGGAAGGCTTCCTCAACCTCATCGAACTGGCTAAAAGGTTTCAGGTGGCGCGCTTCGTCTATGCCTCCAGTTCCAGCGTCTATGGGGGCCTGACCGAAATGCCCTCCGCCGAGACGCAGCGGGTGGACACCCCCATCAGCCTCTACGCCGCCACCAAGAAGGCCAATGAACTGATGGCCCATGCCTACACCCACCTGTTCGGCCTACAAACCATCGGTCTGCGGTTCTTCACGGTGTATGGCCCCTGGGGCCGGCCGGATATGGCCATGTGGCTCTTCACTGACGCCATGCTCCGGGGCAGGCCCATCAAGGTGTTCAATTTCGGGCGGATGCAACGGGATTTTACTTACATCGACGACATCGTCCCGGGGGTCTTGGCGGCTTTGACGACCTCCGGTCTGGAACCCTATGAGATCATTAACCTGGGCAACCACCGGTGCGAAGCCCTGAGCCGGGTCATCGCCCTCCTGGAACGGGAACTGAACGTCAAGGCCCAGCAGGAGCTGCTGCCCATGCAGCCGGGTGACGTCCCGGCCTCCTTCGCCGACATCGACCGGGCCCGGCAGAAGTTGGGCTTTGAACCGACCACCCCCATCGATCAGGGCGTACCGCGCTTCGTTAAATGGTATTTGGATTATCATGGCCTGGCATAAGCCAGGAAAGCAGGGCCTGGAACTTAGAAATATGACTGAGAAACGCCTCGATTTTATCGACCTGAAAGCAACAGTCAGCTTCTGGTTGCGTTTACCGGCGCAGCAGATTAAATTTGGCGGAGATTTTTGAAGAGAAGCCTGGCGGGAATTCAGGAGATCTTAATCATTTCCACCCCGGATGATCTGCCGTTATATGCAGAGCACCGTCGGCACCCCTGAGGAATTGTCCCCGCTGGCGTCCCCGGAAGCCAGGAAGGTGCCAAAAGTCGGCAATCATTTGCTCTGCGACCTGAATTGCCGGACCATGATTTATAATGAGGCCGCCGCTCGTTGGGAGCCTCAACAGAAGTAACGTCACCGCGAGTGGAAAGACCATCACTTCCTAAAACCCCCTCCCCCTTGAGGGGGGAGGGTTGGGGTGGGGGTGGCAACTTTTTCTTGGCGCCTTTTTTTCTGGTTCCCAAGCTCCCGCTTGGGAACCAACTTTTATGCAAAGTTCTGCTTTGCGGGCCACATGAGCCTAAAATGACTCTGTTTTCAGCCCTTGCTGGCCAGTGGTCACTGATCACTGACCACTGGCCACCGACTACTTTCTCCTTGCGTCTTGGCGTGAGGAATATGCCTGACCGCGCCCTTGCCTGACCTTAGAGACGCCGCCACCGACTTCCGTTACCTCCTCTCCCGGGGCTATCCGCGCGCCGCGGCCCTGGTCCTGGTGGGCAATCGCTATGAGCTTAACCACACCGCCCGGCAGCTCCTGCACCGGGGAGTCTTCGCGCCCTTGGAGGCCGCGGCCCGCCGGGCCAAGCTGCGGCTGCTCCCGGAGGCGGCCGGTCTGCCCCTGGGAATTGACGGCCACAACGTCCTCATCACCCTGGAATGCGCCCTCCGCGACCTCCCCTTAGTGGCGGCGGACGACGGCTTCATCCGGGACGTGGGCCAGGTCTCCCGGAGCTTCAAGCCCTCCCGGGAGACCGACCGGGTCCTGGCTCTGCTGCTGGATTATCTGGCGGCACAGCCCTGGCCGGCCCCGGTGGCCGTCTTTTATGACGCCCCCCTGAGCCTGAGCGGGGAATTGGCCCGGCTCACCATGGAGGCGGCCGCGGCCCGGGGCCTGCAGTTGACGGCCGCGGCCGTGCCGGTGCCGGAGCGTGAACTGCAAGATTTTCCGGGGCCCATCGTCAGCAGCGACACCGCCCTGATCGACGTCCAGGCCGTGGTGGTGGACCTGGCCGGGGAGATCATCCGCCAGGTGCTGCGCCGCCGGCCCCTTGAGTTGGACGCGGTTTCTTAAGGCCGCTTAGGGCCCGGCCAGCCGTGCCCCTACATTTAATGGACCCTTCGGCAGGGCGGCCCGGCGGGTCTCCCCGACAATGAAAAACTTGCTGCCGAGCGGCCCCGGGGGACTTGTCAAAGGGAGATTTTTTGATTATAAGTTAAGTATCTTCAGCCTGGGCGGTTAACTCAGCGGAAGAGTGCCATCCTCACACGGTGGAAGCCACTGGTTCAAATCCAGTACCGCCTACCAGCAAATTCAAGGGGTTACGGTTCATGGCCGTGGCCCCTTTTCATTTGAGAGACTATTGGGTGACTGGCGGCGCCCAAAACCGAAACGCCGCTGGTAATTCCCTTGTTCATCGGTGTCTGCCACGTTATGATAGGCAGCACTTGCCAACGGCATGGGAGAAAGGCCCGCACCTCCATGGGGGGATCGGGTCGATAAAAACACCTGTTCGAGGTCACCTTATGCAGATCAGTTTTCACGGGGCAGTGGAGACGGTAACCGGTTCGCAGCATTTGATCAAGGTGAATGGGCGCAGCCTGCTCCTGGACTGCGGCCTGTTCCAGGGGAAGCGTGACGAGTCCCGGAGCCGGAACCGCAATTTCCCCTTTGATCCCGCCGGCATCGAGTTCGTGGTGTTGTCCCACGCCCACATCGATCATTCGGGTAATATCCCCAACCTGGTGAAACAGGGTTTCACGGGCAAGATTGTCTGCACCACGGCCACGGCCGACCTTTGCGGCGCCATGCTCCTGGACAGCGGGCACATTCAAGAGGAGGATGTGGAGTATGTCAACCGGCAGCGGCGCAAGTATGGCGAACCCCCGGTTGAGCCGATCTACACCCGGGAGGACGCGGCCGAGGCCATCCGGTATTTTGAGGGGATTAACTATGAACAAACTTACCCGCTGTGGCCGGGGCTGACCCTGACTCTTTACGATGCGGGGCACGTGCTGGGCTCAGCCATCGTTGCCCTGGATTTCCAGGCGGACCAAGACGGCCCCGCCCGGCGTCTGGTCTTTACCGGCGACCTGGGCCGGCCGGACCTGCCGATTTTGCGCGACCCCACCAGGCTGACGGCCGCCGACATCCTGCTCATCGAGAGCACCTATGCCAACCGGACCCACCCGCCCATAGAGGAATCATCCGAGGCCATCAAAGAAACGATCAGACGCACCAGCCACCGAGGAGGCAAAGTTATCATTCCTTGCTTTGCCCTGGAGCGCACCCAGTTGCTGGTCTTCCTGTTGAATAGGCTCTACGACCAGGGCGATCTGCCCGACATCCCCGTCTTTGTGGACAGCCCCCTGGCGGTCGATGTGACTGAGATTTTTCGCAAGCATCCGGAATGTTTCGACGAGGAAACCCAGGACTATTTGCGGCGCGACCCCGAGGGCGATATCTTCAGTTTCAAGCGGTTGCGGTATATCCGCGACGTGGAAGAGTCCAAGAAACTCCACGACTTGCGAGGCCCCTGCGTCATCATCAGCGCCTCGGGCATGGCCGAGGCCGGACGCATTCAGCACCATTTAAAAAATAATATCGAGGATCATCGCAACACCATTCTGATCGTCGGCTGGCAGGCCCCCAATACCCTGGGCCGCCGCCTGGTGGAAAAGGCGCCGCGGGTCAAAATCTTTGGCAGGGAATACCGCCTGGAGGCCGAGGTGGTGACGCTGAACGGCTTCAGCGGCCACGCCGATCTGCCGGGCCTGTTGCAATGGGCGCGGGCCTTCACGAAGCCGCCGCAGCACACCTTTGTGGTCCACGGAGAGCCGGATTCGGCCCAGATGCTCGCCAGCCGGCTGCGCCAGGATTTGGGTTACCAGGACGTGGTGATTCCGTCCTTGGGCCAGGTGGTGGAGCTCTGAAGAGCAACGGCTGAGACTATTCTTCCCGCAGGGCCTAGGCCCAGGAGGTCAAAGAACCGGCTAATTGCTCTTTGCTTGCGGCTCACTTCTCCCAAATCCCCATTTGACAAGTCCCGGCCTTTTGGGATAATTTTATTCTTTGGAAATCTCGTCTTTGTTACCCTGAAGGAGACCCGCATGGCCATAGAAGAATTCCCCCGCATGAAGCGCCTGCCCCCGTATGTCTTCGCCACGGTCAACGCCCTGAAGATGGAGGCCCGGCGGCGCGGGGAAGACATCATCGATTTGGGGATGGGCAATCCCGACCTCCCCACCCCGCAGCACATTGTCGACAAGCTCGTCGAAGCCGCGGGCAAGGGGGCTAATCACCGCTATTCCGCCTCCCGGGGAATCACCAAGCTGAGGATGGCCATCTCCGATTGGTACAAACGCCGCTTTGGAGTGGATATCGACCCCGAAACCGAAGCCATCGCCACCATCGGCGCCAAGGAGGGCCTGTCCCATCTGGTTCTGGCTACGGTGGAGTCCGGGGACGTGGTCTTGGTGCCCAACCCCACCTACCCCATCCATTCGGCCTCGGTGGTTATTTCCGGGGGCCAACTGGTGTCCATTCCCTTGACCCACGACCGGGACTTTTTCGAGGATTTGCACAATATCACCGAACTGATCCGGCCGCGGCCCAAGATGCTGATCATCTCGTTTCCCCATAACCCCACCACCCGGTGCGTGGATTTGGAATTTTTCCAGAAGATCGTGGACTACGCCAACAAGTACGGAGTCTATATCATTCACGACTTCGCATACGCCGACCTGGTCTTCGACGGCTATAAGGCCCCCTCCTTCCTCCAGGTTCCCGGGGCCAAGGAGGTGGGGGTGGAGCTCTTCTCACTGAGCAAGAGCTACAACATGCCGGGCTGGCGCATGGGCTTCGTGGTGGGCAACCAGCGCCTGGTGCACGCCCTGACCCGCATCAAGAGCTACCTGGACTACGGGGTCTTCCAGCCCATCCAGATCGCCTCCATCATCGCCTTAAACGGCCCTTACGATTGCGTGGAGCAGACCGTGGCGGTTTACAAGGAGCGGCGGGACGCCCTGTGCCGGGGCCTCCACAACATCGGCTGGCGGGTGGAACCCCCCAAGGGCACCATGTTCGTCTGGGCCCGCATCCCCCGGAAATTCCGCCACCTGGGCTCAGTGGAGTATACCAAGCTGATGATTCGGGAGGCCAAGGTGGCCGTGGCCCCGGGGCTGGGCTTTGGCGAATTCGGCGACGAATACGTGCGCTTCGCCCTGGTGGAGAACGTCCATCGTACCAACCAGGCCATCCGGGGTTTCCGCCAGGTTTTGAAAAAGAGCCCGGAGGAGTTGGGGGTAGCGGCGCCGCCGGGAAAATAATAATTACTTCTGGTTCCCAAGTTAAACTTGGGAACCAGAAAATGTTGACGCAGGTTTTAATATGAATTTTTTTTAAAGGATGCCTATGAATAGCTACGTGGATAGGATTAAGCCAGATTCTTATGGCATTACAACTTTTTTAGAACATCTGCGGCGAGGCCAATATCAAATACCAACATTTCAACGTGATGTTGTATGGGATCGTAACCGAGTGAAGAGATTTTGGGATAGCATTTACAAATTCTATCCACTCGGAAGTATCTTGGTATGGCGCACCGAGACTCATCTGCAGAATCACCGGGAAATTGGTGGATATCCACTTCGTGATGAACCAACGGGCAAGGAGTTCCATTACTTACTTGACGGCCAACAACGAACAACGGCTCTACTGACCTCAATTTATGGAGGAAGAATTAAGGGGCAAGACGATAATGATCCAAGGCTATACGTAGACGTTACCGTAAGTAAGCCTGAAGAGGTCGAAGATGAATCATGGCGCGAGAGATTTCTTTTTTGGGATGAGATAGACGACCGAGGAGGAGAGCTTCTGCGCAATGTGGGGCGCAAAAAAAGATACGACCAAGGCCTTATCGTAAAGATAGAGGACATTGCTCATAGTTATCAGGTGCTTGAGGAACGCTTAGAAGTTGCCGGTTACTCATACCGGGAACCGGCTCGCGGTCAGCTACGGCGGTTCAAACAGGTCATTGACAACTACAAGCTATCTTTTATCGAACTCCGTGGAATCGAAGTTACCGAGGTTTGTCAAATCTTCGAACGGATCAACCAAGCGGGTCAGCCTTTGAGCATGTTCGACATCGTGGTGGCTAAAACATTTAGACCTGATCGGGATGACAAACAAGGGTTCTACCTGCGTGGTCTGTTCGAAGACTTCCGCCACAAATTGGAACGAGATGGAAGCCGCTATGCTAATATTGATGACATGACCTTATTGCAAATTATGGCAATACTGGTTCGAGATATGATACCTGGTGCAGGGGTGCACAACATTACGGATACATATTTAAATGTTTTACGTACTGAACACTTGGAGATGGTTTGGCAAGATGCTAAGATAGCGATAAGGCGTACCTTCGACTTTTTAGACAACCATCTGCACCTTCCAGGGCCGGCTCTCGTACCTTATCGCTATTTTTACATGTCCCTTGCCTCTTACTTCTTCAAAAATAATGCGCCGGACTATGATTTGCTTAAACGCTACTTCTGGTACATTAGCTTTCACAACGACGACCTGCTTAGCAGCACTACATATTTAAAGGACCATATTCGTAGGCTACAGGAAGCTAGGAGCGGCCAAGGATTCCGGTTTGACCGATTCCTAATCGATCGCGATCGTTTGCGTAAAACCACTTACAGTACGAAGGGCCGGCTTTCAAGGGCGATCCTTTCGCTTTATGCAAACCAGGATCCGAAGGACTGGCAACACCACGATCGGTCAGTATTAACCACTGTATATTACACATTGACGGACCAACCCAATCTGCATCATGTTTTTCCGCTTGATTTCTGCGAAAAGCGTCTTGGTGAGGAAGGAAAATACGCAAATAGTCTCTTGAATATCGCGTATCTAACTCAAATCACTAATCTTCAGATCAGCAATAAAAATCCACTTGATTATATAAAGGCATACATCAGTAATGATTTTGAATCTGTTAAAAGAACCCACATGCTTCCAGACATTCTTACCGATTGGGCCGAAGCCGAAGATATGCCTTTAGATGCATTAGATATTTTCGTCGAGGAAAGACTTGAACTGCTTCTTAACTGTCTCCGCAATTATCTAAACGGCATTCAGTTCGAAATAATAGACACTCGATCGCAGTCCATTGCACAACTTGCATCAGACGTGGACTTGTCAGATTTTGTATAACGGGACCCGAATGAAAACCATTAAAGTGGGAGTGTTAGGCTTCGGCACGGTGGGCAGCGGCGTGGTACGCCTGCTCCTCGAAAAACGGGAGATGCTCTCCCGGCGCTTGGGGACCGATCTGGTGCTGGCCAGAATAGCCGACCAGGACCTGGAGCGCCCTCGGCCCGTGACGGTGCCCCGGGAGCTGCTTACCCCGCGGGCCCAAGACATCCTGGACGACCCCGAGATCGACATCGTGGTGGAACTCATCGGCGGGCTGGACCCCGCCCGGGACTACATGCTCACCGCCATTGACCGCGGCAAGCACGTGGTTACTGCCAATAAGGCCCTGCTGGCCCATCACGGCAACGAACTGCTGGCTGCGGCGACGGCCAAAGGCGTGGAGATCGCCTTCGAAGCCGCGGTCTGCGGCGGCATCCCCATCATCGTGGCCCTGCGCCAGGGCCTGGCCGCCAACCGCATCCAAGAGCTCTTCGGCATCTTAAACGGCACCTGCAACTTCATCCTCACCCAGATGTCCCAACACGGCATGTCGTACGCCCAGGCCCTGGCCGAGGCCCAGGCGGCGGGTTACGCCGAGGCCGACCCCACCCTGGACGTGGAAGGCATCGACACGGCCCACAAGCTCACCATCCTCATGAGCCTGGCCTATGGCGCCCGCCTGGACCTGGAGGCCATCGCGGTGGAAGGCATCAGCCGGCTTGACCCCCTGGACCTGCAGTTCGCCCGGGAATTCGGCTACCGCCTGAAATTGCTGGCCATCACCCGGGACGACGGCCACCGGGTGGAGGCCCGGGTGCACCCCACTCTGGTTCCCAAGGGCCACATGCTTTCCCAGGTCAACGGGGCCATGAACGCGGTTTACCTGACCGGCGACGCCGCCGGCCCCATCCTGCTATACGGCCAGGGAGCCGGCATGATGCCCACCGCCAGCGCCGTGGTGAGCGATATTTTGGACCTGGCCCGCAACCTTACCCATGGGGCCGCCGGCCGGGTGCCACCCCTGGGCTGCCGCCTGGCCCTGGAATCCACCCGGCTCATCAAGCCCATGAACGACCTGGTGACTAACTACTATTTCCGCTTCGCCGCCCTGGACCGCCCCGGGGTGTTGTCCCAGGTCTCCGGTATCCTGGGCAAATACGCCATCAGCATCGCCGCAGTGATTCAAAAGGGCCGGGTCCAGGGAGAAGCGGGCACTGTGCCCATCGTCATGATTACCCATGAAGCCCGGGAAGCCGACGCCCTTCAGGCCCTCAAAGAGATTGACCGGCTGACGGTGGTCTCGCCGCCGGCCATCTTTTACCGCATCGAAGACCCCCACCTCCACGCCGCCCAGATCTGAACGACGGCCTCGGCGTCGTACCTGGTAATCCCTTCTATTCCAGCCACTTGGAGGGATTGGCGCCTTGATAAAACCGCAATCCGCTTCACTGGCCATGAAATCCGGCCGCGGCTATGATATGCTTTATTTTTTCACTGGCAATCAACCGGCCATCTGGCCAGGGGAGGAAGTTATGGGCGACTTCTGGGCCTTCCGCAAAATGATCACCCCGGTGATCATCGAGATTCTCTTTTGGGTGGGTGTCATCATCTGTGTCATCGTCGGCATCATTCTAATCGTCATGGGGATCAAACAGACCGGCAACCAAACGCTGCTGCCGGGGGTGCTGCTGGTAATTTTCGGGCCGCTGGCCGTCAGGCTCTACTGTGAGGTTTTAATCGTCTTCTTCCGCATCAATGAGACCCTGACGGAAATCAAACATCTCCTGGAAGTCCGGGGAACTGACTCCAAGGAGCGGCTTTAATTAAGCCATGCCGTAGAGAAGATGGGCAAGATGAAAGATAAGTTTTTTCGGCCGGCCATAATCTGGTTCGGGATCTGGTTGGCGATATTTTTTTCCGTATCCTTAATCGGGTCCTGGCAGACCAAATTATACTGGCAGGACGATGTTACCAGGTCCCGCGGCCTGGAAATCCTCACCATTCGTACTATCTTGCCGTACGCCCTGGTCTACCTGGAAGAACAAAACCAGCCGGATTTGCTGCAAAAGATCTTCGATGCCGATTTCGGCCCTTATGCGCTAGTGCTTACGGATCGAGCTGGGGAGGTCAAATATGCGCCACGCTCCTGGCCTGCCGGTAAAATTGCCCCCGACCTCCTGAAAGGCAAGGAGTTCTTTTATCTGCTTAGAGATCGGGCCTTCCGAATATCTCTGGCCGGACCGTACGACCGCAGCAAAGACCCCGTGGCCGGCGGAGCCGCTAAGGGCGACACTGAGGCCCTGGGCCTGCTTTATCTGGTGCCCAAGGAAACGGCCGCCTGGCAGTGGAGTGCGACCTGGGCCTATTGGAATATTTTTACACCTGCCAAGACGGTCTTGGCCTTTAGCCTGCTCAGCTATGCCCTGGTGTTGGTGGGGTTTGCCAGCATCTGCGCCATAACCGCCAGATTTCAAAGGCACTTCCAGGAAGTTCAGGAAAGGCAGCATGAAGCCGAACTGGAGACCCGGGAGTTGCGCATCCAGGTCCTGGAATCCAAAATCAAGTCGGCGGACTTGCGGCTGCAACTCCTGGACCGGAACTTGGAAAAGGCCCAGACCAGATTAAATGAGGCCGAAGGCACCATTACCGAAATGGAGTCGTCTATCCAATACGAATCCAGCCGGAATGATGAACTTCAGGAAAACCTGCGGCAAGCCGAGGCGGAAAAGGATGAAGCCCTCATCTCGATTCAGGATATAGAACAGGACCGGGAGAGAATCACCAAGGAATTGAAAGAACTGGAGGCCTTGAGAGAAGTGGAAGAGATGAACTATCCGGAGACCTCCAGAGAGCGGACCAGGAGGCCAAAGGAGTTTCTTTGGCTAAACCAGGTTTACCAGAACCTGCAATTCTCCCGGAGAGCGCTGCAAAATATCATCGACCTGCAGAATTCGCCTGATATCTTCCCATCGCTCCCGGATGCCCTGACCACTCTCAATAATAGCAGCGTGGAATCCTTGCTGAACGGCGGGGCGATCCCCTCCCGGAGTGCGGGCAGATATACCCAGCCGCTGGCGCACCATTACGGCGACCTCTGGGAATACCGCTTTTCCAAGGACGGCCGCATGTTCTTCGGGCTCTCTCAATCCAGGACCTGGAATATCGACACCATCCTGTTGAAGCGGAAGTTTTCGCTAAACCGGCATAAATATGAAAAGTATCTGGAGCAAACCCTGGGCAAGGATAATGATGATTTGACCTCGCGTGATTAACCTCTAACCGGTGGGAATCTCAAGGATGAAATACGTAATTCTGGTGGGTGACGGTATGGGGGATTACCCCCTGGGTGAGTTGGGGGGCCGGACGCCGCTTGAGTATGCGGCCACCCCGAACCTGGACGAACTGGCCCGGCGCGGCGAACTGGGCTGCGCCCGCACCATCCCTCCCGGGATGGATCCCGGCAGCGACATCGCCAACCTGGCCATCATGGGCTACGACCCGGCCCGCTACCATACCGGCCGGGCTCCCTTGGAGGCTGCGGCCCTGGGAGTGGCCCTGGGTCCCCGGGAAGTGGCCTTCCGCTGCAACCTGGTGACCCTGCGCCAGGAAGACGGCAAGATCTTCATGGAGGACTACTCGGCCGGTCACATCAGCAGCGAGGAGGCCCGGGAGCTCATCCAGGTGCTGGACTCGGCCCTGGGCCGCGAGGGGCGCCGCTTCTACCCCGGCGTCAGCTACCGCCATCTCCTGGTGTGGGCCGCAGGGGAGGCGTCCTGGCGCACCTACCCGCCCCATGACTGGACCGGCAAGGAAGTGGGCCAGCTGATGGGGGCCGGACCGGCGGCGCCCCTGTGGGACCTGGTGCGGGCCTCCTGGCCGGTCCTGCAAGACTACGAGGTCAACCGCCGGCGGCTGGCGGCCGGGGAAAAACCCGCCACCTCCATCTGGCTCTGGGGCCAGGGGCGGCCGCCACAACTCCCTACCCTGCAAGAGCGCTTCGGCCTCACCGGCGCGGTGATCTCGGCGGTGGACCTGATCCGGGGTATCGGCAAATACGCCGGGCTGACGCCCATCCTGGTGCCCGGGGCCACCGGCTTCCTGGACACGAACTACGCCGGCAAAGTGGCCGCGGCGCTTTCGGCCCTGAAAGATCAAGACCTGGTCTTTGTCCACGTGGAGGCCCCGGATGAAGCCGGGCATAGCGGCGAGCTGAAACTCAAACTCCAGGCCATCGAGGATTTCGACGCCCAGGTGGTGGGGCCGCTCCTGGCCGGCTTAAAGGACCGGGGAGACCACCGGGTTTTAGTCCTGTGCGATCACTTTACCCCGCTGAGCATACGCACCCATAGCTCGGAGCCGGTGCCTTATGTCTTGTACGATTCTCGCACCCCGGGCGACCACAACCGCCCCTACACCGAGGCCGCGGCCCAGGCCACCGGCCTGCTCCTGGAACAGGCCGCGGATTTGTTGCCGCGGTTGTTGGAGAGATAATTGATATTTCTGGGGAGGGAGCCAGGGGCTTTTTTGTAAGTGGCCCCTGCCCCCTCCCCAGACCCCTCCCCCAACCCCCATAATTTAAAAAGGGCGACCCAATGGGTCGCCCTTTTCTTTCCCGGGTTGGTGGGGGCTTGGGGGGAGGGCAGGGATGAAATCCCTGTCCCTCCCCCCAAATCCTCTACAATATCCCTTCGATATATTTTACCGCGTTCCGGAAGATGGCCAGGCCGGCGCCTTCCTGGCCGGGGTAGGGTTGGCCGCGGCGGCGCCAGGCTTCCTTCTCCCGGGTCCAGGTGGGGTGCTGGAAGGAGGTGACGTGGGCCTCGGGGTGGGGCATGAGGCCCAGGACCCGGCCCGTGGCGTCCGTGACGCCGGCGATGTCCAGCAGCGAACCGTTGGGGTTAGCCGGAAAGTGGCCGGCGGCCTCGGCGCCCTCGGCGGTGGCGTACTTCAAGGCGATCTGCCCCTTATCCTTGATTTCGGCGAGCACCTCCGGGGCGGCGAAGAATTTTCCTTCGCCGTGGCGTATCGGCAACTCCAAATGGTCCAGCCCTTGCGTGAAGACGCAGTGGGAAGGGGTGACCGCAAGATGCACCCAGGCGTCCCGGAAATTGCCGCAATCATTGGGGATCAGGGCGGCCAGGCGCTCTCCCGGGCGGCCTGCCAGGCCCGGCAGCAGCCCCAGATTCACCAGGACCTGGAAGCCGTTGCAGATGCCGATGACCAGCCGGCCGGAGTCGATAAATTCCTGCAGGGCCGTGCCCAGGGCCAGTTTCAGCCTCAAGGCCAGGATGACGCCGGCGCCGTGTTCATCGCCCCAACTGAAGCCACCCGGCACCGCCAGGAGGTGATAGTTCCAGATGGCGGCGGGATTGTCCAGGAGTTCGGTGGTATGGACCCGGATGGCCTCGGCCCCGGCCTGATTCAGGGCGAAGGCGGTCTCGTAGTCGCAGTTCAGGCCGTAGCCGTAGAGCACCAGCGCCCGCGGCCGGGCGCTGGTGTTTTCTGTTTTCTGTTTTCGGTTTTCGGTGGTAGAGGATTTAGGTGGTGTCATGTTAAGATCGGCCATCTAAGAAATTGATTGCGCGTATGCCCCGGCACAGGCTGGAAAGCCTGTGCCACCAAAATCTAAGGATTTTGGTGGGCAGTGCCCACACTACATTTTATATGCACAGCCGAGGCGGCTGTGCCACATTTCCTTTCCCTATCCCCTAATCCCTGGTAGCTAACTCCGGTCTCCGGTCTTCGGTCCCCGGTCTACTTCTTGCCGCCTTTTTTCTTGGGGGTGGTGGGTTTGGCGGCTTTCTTCTCTTCCCGTTTCTGTTTCTGGGCCGCCAGTTCGATGACCTTTTCCCGTTTGATCACCACCCGCCGGGCCTCTTTGCGCCAGGCAAAGACGACGGGGCTGGCCACGAAGACCGAGGAGTAGGTGCCCACCAGGACCCCCAGGATCATGGCCAGAGCGAAGTCTCGTAAGACCACGCCGCCGAAGAAGAACAGCGCCAGGACCACCAGAAACACGGTGCTGCTGGTGATGATGGTCCGGCTCAGGACCTCGTTGACGCTCAGGTTGATGATATCGCCCAGTTTGCCGCGTTTCCGGGCCAGGTTCTCCCGGATGCGGTCGAAGACCACCACCGTGTCGGTGAGCGAATAGCCCGCCAGGGTGAGCAGCGCCGTGACCACCAGCAGGGTGATCTCGACATTCATCAGCCAGAAAACGCCCAACACTGCGAGCACGTCGTGGAAGGTGGCGATGAGGGCGCCCACCCCGAAGATGAATTCGAAACGCCAGGCGATGTAGATAACGATGCCCACCATGGAGAGAACGATGGCGAGGATGGCCTTGTTGCGCAAATCCTGGCTGATGGAGGCGCCGATCTCGGATTTGCCGATGGCCTCGAAGTGGTTGCCGGTCAGGGATTGGTTCAAAATCTGGGTCAGATGGGTGGAGATCTGGCCCACGGATTCCTCGGACTTCTTCAGTTTGATGATGAGTTCCTTACCACCCTCCACCGGTTGAATCTCGGCGTGGCCCCAACCCTCTTTATTCAGGGCGCTCCGCACGTCGTTGACCGTGAAAGGCTGGGCGGCGCTCATCTGCACCAGGGTGCCGCCGCTGAACTCCACCCCCAGGTTGCCGTGGCCCCGGCTGAGCTGCACGAAGCCGATGAGCCCCAAGAGGCAGAGCGCTCCGGAGATGGCGAAGGCGTAATGGCGCCAGCCGATAAAATCGATATTAGGTTTTTGAAAAAGCTCGTAGAAGCTGAGCTTTTTGATCCAGCGCTTGATCAGCAGCCAGTCATAGACCACCCGGGTGCCGAACAGGGCGGTGAAAAGGTTGAGCACCACGCCCAGGCTCAGGGTGACGGCGAAGCCCTTGATGGGGCCGGTGCCGAACAGAAACAGGACCACCGCGGTGATCAGGGTGGTGACGTGGGCGTCGATGATAGTCCAGAAGGCCTTGTCATAGCCGCCGTCGATGCCGGCCTTCAGGGGCTTGCCGGCATGGAACTCCTCCCGCATGCGCTCATAGATCAAGACGTTGGAGTCCACCGCCATACCCACCGACAGGATGATACCGGCGATGCCCGGCAGGGTGAGGGTGGCGCCGAACAGCGACAGCATCCCCAGCAGGAAGATGACGTTGATCACCAGGGCGTAGTTGGCCACCAGCCCGGAGAAGCGGTAGTAGAAGATCATGAAGCCCACCACCAGGAGGGTGCCGACGAGGCCGGCGGTGAGACCCTTCTTGATGGAGTCGAGCCCCAGGGTGGGGCCCACGGTGATGTTCTGGACGATCTTGACGGTGGCCGGCAGGGCCCCGGCCCTAAGGACAATGGCCAGGTCGGCGGCTTCCTGGGAGGTATAGGACCCGGTGATCTGGGCCTTGCCGCCGCCGATGCGCTCCTGGATTACCGGCGCCGAGCGCACCACCCCGTCCAGTATGATGGCCAGGCGGCGCTTGACGTTCTCTCCGGTGATCTTACCGAACTCCGCGGCCCCCCGGCGATCGAAGTCCACCGAGACGTAAGGCTCGTTATAGTCGCCGATGCGCACTGAGGCGTTCTTCACCACATCGCCGGTGAGCAGGACCTTCTTTTTCAACAGTAACGGCTTGCTCTCGAGGCGGCCGGTATCCCGGTTGACGCTCTTTTCGACGTAGACCTCGTCCTCCGCCGGGATCTTGTCGGCCAGGGCCAGATTGAGCTGTTCCCGGGTGTAGCCGGCTTTGAGCTTGCCGGCCTTGAGGGCCTGTTCGATCAACTCCGGCAGATTGAGACTGGTCTGGTCGTCCACCAGCTTAAATTCCAACTGGGCGGTCTGGCCGATGAGGTCCAGGGCCCGCTGGGGGTCTTGGATGCCGGGAAGCTGCACCACGAGATTGTCGGAGCCCTGGCGCACCAGGACCGGCTCGGTCACCCCAAACTGGTCGATGCGGTTGCGCAACACCTCCAGGCTCTGGGATATAGTGCGTTCCTGGAGTTGCTTGATTTCCTCGGGTTTGAGCCTCAGTTCAAAGATCAGGCCGCGGTCCCGGCTTTGGGGCCCGGTGACCTCCAGGATCGGGAACTCCTCCTTCATCATCCTCTGGAAGGTGGCCTGTTCGTCTTTGTTGTTGAGAGTAACGGGAAGGGCGTGCTCCGCAACGTCTCCCGTCTTCAGGTCCAGGCCGCGCTTTTCGGCTAATTCCTTCAGGTCGGTGGCGGTGCGGCTCAAGTTATTGTTGACGGCCTGGTCCATGTCCACCTGGAGGATCAGGTGCATGCCTCCTTTCAGATCCAAACCCAGATTTAACCCGCGGCTGACGTGCTTCGCCCACCAGTCCGGCAGCTGGCCGGTCAGGGACGGCAGCACGAAGACGATGGCAACGACGGTGAGGATAAAGAGAAACAGAAATTTCAGGCGGACGGCTCGCAGCATGCGTTATCTCCTTGAGGCCGGGGCCGGTTGCGGCCGCACCACGGCTTCCTTTTGACCCGGGGACTGCTTATTCTTAATGGAAAAGGCGAAGCTTTTAGGGTACCTTGGACTTAACCTTGCCAAACTGAATTAAATTACAGTACTAAGGAGTGCCTGTCAAGTTTCCGATCTCGGCTCGCCGCCGGGCCCCGGATTGGTGGGGCGGGCCGCCGGGCCAGCCGGCCGCCCTAGCAACCCAGATAGGTCCTGCCATGGAGAGGCTGCTGCAAGAGACGATTTCCCGGCTACGGACGAAGGTGGGTAGTCGAGTCCTGTAAGGGGGCTCGCGGGCCGCCCGACAAAAACTCACCCTTCCAGAGTATTAACTTAAATGCCAGGTTATTAAAATTCCAAGTCCGGTTCGCGGCCTATGAAGATAAACTCTTCCCTGGGCAAGCGCAAGCAGGTGAGCTTGTTGCCGTAGGCGGCGCCGGTGTCGATGCCGATCTTGTTGGGCATCAGCAGCGGCTGGCGAAAGGGGGTGTGGCCGAAGATCACCTTCTTGCCGAAGTCTTCCATGGAAGTGATGAAATCGCCCCTGATCCACAGCAGGTCATCTTCCCCCTGTTCCGCCAGGGGAACTCCGGGTCTGACTCCGCCATGGACGAAGATATAAGCCTCGGTCTCATAATAGAGCCGCAATTCCTCCAAAAATCGGCGGTGGTCCGGCGGCAAGACCAGTTCCTCCCGGCCTTCCCAATCATTGCCCCAATAATCCCTTAAGGTACTTATACCGCCATTGTACAGGAAGAGATCGAGATCCCGGCCTTGCAGATAGTTGAGGAACATGGCCTCATGGTTGCCCTTGAGGCAGATAACGTGGTCCGGGGGAGCCTGGCGCTGCAGGCGCAAGACATAATCTACCACGCCTTTGGGGTGCAGCCCCCGGTCGATGTAGTCTCCCATGAAGACCAACCGGTCCCGGGCCAGGTCCGGCTGGAGCTTTTCCATCAGCCGCTCCAGGAGGTCCAGATGCCCGTGGATGTCGCCAATGGCGTAGATGTCTCGTTCCATGTGACCTTCGTTTATCTGGAGAACAACCGCCCTCGGCGGTAATGGCAGGCGAGGGCGCCTGCTCTCCATCCCTTATTCCAGCCACCTGAACAATTTTTCCCGCTGGTCCAGGCGGGTGAGGCCGGCCTCCCGGGCCAGGCGCTGGGCTGCGGCGTGCTCCGGGCCGGTGAGAAATTTGCCCAGCGACGGATGTTCCTGGGCCCGGCCGCAGGGGCGGTATTGTCCCATGACATTAACATAAGTTTGGGGGGAAATCTCCCCGGCCAGAAACCGCATGATCTCCTTAGTACCGGCCAACCCGTCGGGCAGCACCAGGTGCCGCACCAAGAGGCCCCGGCGGGCCACCCCGTTCTCATCCAGCACCAGGTCTCCCACCTGGCGGTGCATCTCCCTTATAGCCTGGCGGGCGACCTCGGGATAGTCCTCCGCCTGGCATAGGTCGGCGGCCACCTGGGGGTCCCAGAACTTGAAGTCAGGCAGGTAGATGTCGATCACCCCGTCCAAGAGGTGCAAGGTCTCCAGGGCGTCATAGCCGCCGCAGTTGTAGACCAGGGGGACATTGAGCCCCCCTTTGATGGCCAGGGGCAAGGCCGCCAAAATCTGGTAAACCTGGTGGCTGGGGGTGACGAAATTGATATTGTGACAGCCCTTCTGCTGCAGCGACAGCATCATGGCGGCCAGGTCGGCCAGGGAAATTTCCTCCCCTTCGCCGCCGTGGCTGATCTCGTAGTTCTGACAGAAGAGGCAGTAGAGGTTGCAGTGGGTGAAAAAGATGGTGCCGGACCCTTGACGGCCCACCAGGGGGTCTTCTTCGCCGAAATGGGGGCCGTAGGAAGAAGTGACGGGCTGATCGCCGGTGCGGCACAGGCCCCGCTCGCCGTGATGGCGGTCCACCAGGCAGTTGCGGGGACAGAGGTTGCAGTTATTTAAGATATCGTAGGCCGCGGCGATCTTCTGTTCCAGTAAGCCCCGGCGATGGCTCTCTAAATAAACTGGTTCCCATTTACCCATAAGCCTTTACCTGTACAATCTATATAATTTTTCGCATACAAGTCCAGTATTGTGCTCCATTTTTAAAATCTCTATAATTAATTGTTTGGAATTAACAATATCTCCAGTTTTAATTGTTTCCACCAATTCTAAAACCTTAAAACAAATAGGGGCCCATCTATTTCCACCGTAAGAAGTATTTTTCCAGCAAGGCTCTTTATAGAGTGCCAATATTCCTTGAAGGCTAATTTCATATTTTTTTTGAAAAAGGTTAATAATTTTGTCAGCGTTATCATATTCGGATGCTTTTTCCCTTAATTTTGCCATTTCCACCCAAGCTTCGTCCCTATTGTTAGGGAGATTTAGCAATCTTAAATACTTCTCTTCCTTAGCAAGTTTGGCTTCTTTTATAGGGTGACGGACATTACGAGCTTCATGGTATAAGAGGCATATAAAATCTACGAACGTTCTAAGTAGTTCATCCATAATTTCATCCCTTAAAATCCAATGTAGCTTCGTAGGGCGCGTCCTACGCGCCATTATTGGTGCGTAAAACGCACCCTACGGAATCTGCTCACGGCTCACTTTTTGGAGGTATAGATTCATAATCCCAGCTCTTTCTCCAACTCTGCCAAGGAAACAAACTCGCCTCGCTGGATAGCCTCCTTGCCTTCCCGGATGGCGGCCCAATCCTCTGGGGTCAATGGTTCGTCGTCATACTCGCTTTCAACGAGGTATTCCATGGTCAGGCTCCTCTGCTGGGAAAATCCGATGCTCCCTTGGTTCAAGGTAATAAAAAAGCCCGGTAGTGTCAACCGGGCTGGCCATTTCAGCATTGTAGGGTGCGTCCTACGCACCAACAATGGTGCGTAGGACGCACCCTACAGGCGGGCGAGGACGCCCGCCCCACCACTCCTCACTGCTCATTGCTGGCGGGCGAGACGCCCGCCCTACGTCTCACTCACCTCCACCCGCCAGGGTTCCAGCAGGGAGCGGGGGATGTCGGCGACAAAGCGGGAGGGGGCATTATAGGTCATGCCGAACTGCCGGCTGTAGCCGATGGCGGGGTAGGCAACCCCCAGGTATTTCCGGGCCCGGGTAATGGCCACGTACATCAGTCGGCGTTCCTCCTCCAATTCATCTTCCCGCTCCTGGGAGTAGAACCCCGGGAAGCGTCCTTCCGCGGCCCAGAGGACGAAGACCGCGTCCCATTCCAGCCCCTTGGCGGAGTGAATGGTGGAGACGGTCAGGTAGTCCTGGGGCGGCGGGGCCAGGTCGGCTGCGCTGGCGGGCGGCTCCAGGGTCAGATCGTTCAGGAAGGACCGGAGGCTCCGGTAGCGGGAGGCGATGGCCAGGAGGTGCTCCAGGTCCTTCATCCGTTTGGGATAGTCATCGTAGCGCCCTTGGGCCAGCGGTTCGTAAAATTCCAGGGTCTGGCTCATCAGGGCCACCACGGTCTTGCCGGGGGCCTGCATACTGTCGATCAGGTCGGCCAGGGCCTTGAGTTGGGCCGGCCGCTTTTGGCTCCTGAGCCAGTTCAGCGCGGCTTCAATGGTGAAGTTACTGCCCATCTGAGTATCGAACCTGGCGCAGCTCTGGCGGCCCACTCCCGGCACCAGCAGCAGCAGCCGGTGCCAGCTCAGGGTATCCCGGGGGTTGGCCAGGACGCGCAGATAGGCCAGAATATCCTTGATATGGGCGGACTCCACGAACTTGAAGCCGCCGAACTTGACGAAGTGAATCCCGGCCCGGGTCAGTTCGATCTCCAGGTCGAAGGAGTGGTAGCCGGCCCGGACCAGCACCGCCATCTCTTTCAAGGGGATGCCTTGTCTCTTCAGGTCCTCCACCTGTGACACCACCAGGCGGGACTGCTCGTTTTCGCTGGCGGTGCGGAAGAGACGCGGCCGGTCGCCCTCCGCCTTGCGGCTGAACAGGCATTTGGTGTATTTTTCCCGGGCCCCGGCGATGACGGCGTTGGCCAGGTCCAGGATGGGCTGGGTGCTGCGGTAGTTCTCCTCCAGCTTGATGATGCGGGCCCCGGGGAAGAGGCGGGGAAAGTCCATGATGTTGCGGAAGTCGGCGCCCCGGAAGGAATAGATGCTTTGTGAGTCATCCCCCACGGCCATGACGTTGTGGTGGGTGAAGGCCAGCAGCCGCACCAGATCTGCTTGCAGGAGGTTGGTGTCCTGGTATTCGTCCACCATCACGTA
This sequence comes from Deltaproteobacteria bacterium, assembly GCA_026388765.1. GTDB lineage: Bacteria > Desulfobacterota > Desulfobaccia > Desulfobaccales > 0-14-0-80-60-11 > JAPLJC01. The sequence continues at coordinate 8,341 of JAPLJC010000080.1, read as the reverse complement.
CTGGAAGCGCTCCGAGAGGCGGCGGCGCACGTCTTCGTGCTCCGCCAGGAGGCGGCGGCCCTCCACCAGCAGGTCGTCATAGTCCATCAGGTGGTTGCTGCGCTTTTCCTGCCAGTAGGCCATCTGAATCTTGGCCAATTCGTCGCGCTGGGCCAGGAATTGGGGGTAGTCCCGGATCAGCAAGGCCTCCAGGGTGATGCTCTTGTTGACCACGGCGCTGAAGATGTCCGCCATGGTGTCTTTCTTGGGAAAGGAGCCGGCCGGGTGCTTGAAGCCGAAGCGCTCTTTCAGCATCTGCAGGAGATCGCCCTGGTCGCCTCGGTCCATGATGTTGAAACCGTGGGGGTAGCCCACCCGGTCGCCGTACTGCCTAAGCCACTGGTAGCAGACGCTGTGGAAGGTGCCGCCGGTGACCGCCCCCAGGTGTTGATTCAACAGGTGCACCGCCCTGGTCAGCATCTCCTGGGCCGATTTGCGGGTGAAGGTGAGCAGCAGGATGGATTCGGGATCGACCCCCTGCTCCACCAGGTAGGCCAGGCGATAAACCAGGGTGCGGGTCTTGCCGCTGCCGGCCCCGGCAATGACCAAAACCGGTCCTGCCACCGTGGTCACCGCCTGGTACTGGGCTTCGTTGAGCTCTTTGGGATAATCAATACGACGTGGATGGGATTCTGTATTAAATATATTTGAAGAAATAGTCATTAATCTTATGCTTGGAAAGCCTTTTTAATGTTCCTCAAAATTGATCTCAAATCAGAGATAAAACATTTAAACGACTGATCATTTCTTTCTGCTCTATTAAAGTCAATTTTTTCAATTATATCTTGTGAATATTCTATTCCTTCTTGAGTCATTGGCCAACCGGCAAGACGAATTATTCTTTTTAATTCATCTTTGTAATAATCTCTTTTACATTTATCCAGGGAAATACTTAGAGAAGCTCCAAAGACAAGGTTAAGGGCATGAGAGTCTATTAAAAGCCATTTTTCTATATGAGGATCTGGGCAGCCTACAACTAAAAATGGAAATACATTTATGTCAATAGTACTTATAATTTCCTTTTTTCTCTCCTGAAAATTATGACAGTTAGAATCTCCCAAAACTAATAGCAAATCAGGACTTCCCGCAGGTATGCCCCCTTTGGACAAAGCCCTCTGGAACCCTTTTATTTCTCTCAATACCCCTCCATAGCCTCCCATTATAGCGTTGCTTATCGAGATTCTAACCCCTTCTTCGCAGGATAGACGTCGAAACAAAGCACGAGCAACACTTTCCTGCGCTGTGTCTTCAACAATCAGATAAACTCTAATAGTCTTATCAGCCACCTAGCCACCCCCGAACCATCATTTTGGAAATGGCATCTTCGTCTTTGGTTTCCAGGGCAGCCATGATCTCACTATCAGGAAATAATGTTCCAGGGGTGGGGTTAAAACGTTCAATAATACTTTCCCTGCCTTCGCCATGACAAACAAATAAACCAACTTTATCTGGTTGTTCCCTTTGTAAACGATGAGCAAGTGAAACAAATACTGGCGAATGAGTGGTAACGATGACTTGGCGATTACTTGCTTCATCTAAAGCAATAGAAGTCAAGAGATTTATGATAAGTTCCATTCTTTTAGGGTGGACCCCATTTTCCGGCTCTTCGAATGCAATCAAATTTCCCGGCCAAGGATTGTGAGCTATAGCGCATAAAGCCAACACCCTCAGAGTTCCCTCAGACACTATCCTACTTGAGTAAGGGGTCCCATCTTGGATTATTTGAATATCCAATTCCCCTCTCTTCTCATTAAGGTCAACTAACACTTGTTCAATGGATGGAATAGCCATACTTAAGGTTCGCTCAACGGCTCTGAATTTCTCTTTGTGCCATTTTAAGCGATATAAAAAGGGGGCTAAATCTTCTCCAGAAAGCCCTATGTCTTGAACTTCCTTGGGACTGGCGGGCTTCCTCATAGCATTCCGAGGATCAAGATAATAGATTCGCCAAGAATTTAATTCATTCCTAGCTTTATCAAAATCCGCATAAAGATTTCCTGAAAATCTTTTATCAGACAGGAGCGTATAACTAAGTCCAATTTGTTCCTGTCGAGGTTTTCCGGCTTCGTTAAGTCGCCTTATTAACAGGTGATCTCCATCTTTCTCAATTCTTGGAGCCATTGGTTTAGGCTCAAAGGTTCTATTACTTAATCTTGCAAGATATTCATCACTTACAGTAATATCTCCTTTTTCTGGTTCTGATCTCAAAACAACTCTGTAGCGAAGAGGATCAAATTTTTCAGGAAGTATATCAGCTTCCATTGAAATAAATGCCTCAGGTTTATTGAAAAGTTCTGGAAGACCACCAATAGGAAATGTAAACTGTTCTATAGGATAACCGCGCATAGGCTCTAGTGCTTGCGAAATTGTTTTTTCTGAGGTGAGTCTTGAAAGTAATTGCAAGGCATCAATAAAATTGCTTTTCCCAGTGGCATTTGGCCCAAATAGAATGGAAAAATTAAGCAATTCTACTTTTACATCATCTAATGATTTAAAGCCCCGTATTTTAACTGACTTTAACATAGACATCACCCTCTTTCCAAATAATCAGCATTGTAAATTAGCAAAGTATTCCACAATCGCCGCGGCCAGGGCCGGGATGGTGTAGTCGGCCGGTTCGATCTGCGGGGTAACCCCATATTCTTTAAGCGTACTTGACGTTATCGGTCCGATGGAAGCCACCACCGCCATGGCGGCCAGGGCCTGAACGCGTTCCTTCCCCACGAGTTTGACAAAGTTATGCACCGTGGCGGAACTGGTGAAGGTGAGGATATCCACCCGGCCTGCTTTAAAAGCGGCCTCGGCTTCCGGGGGGATTTCCTTGGGGGCACGCGCCTTATAGACCGGCGCCACGTCGACTTGGGCGCCCAGGCGAATCAAGCCCTGCGGCAGCACCTCCCGGGCGATCTGGGCCCGGGCCAGGAGCATTTTGCTGCCGGGAGTGACCAGGGGGGACAGGGCCTCCAGCAGCACTTCGGCCTTGAAGGCGGGCGGCACCACGTCCGCGTTGAGGCCGTAAGCCCGCAAGGACTCCGCCGTGGCCGGGCCGATGGCGGCGATCTTCAGGCTACCCAGGGCCCGCACGTCGCGGCCTTGCTCAAACAAGCGCGCCATGAAGGCGGCCACGCCGTTGGCGCTGGTGAAGATGAGCCAATGGTACTGGGCAAGACTTTTTAAGGCGGCATCAAAGGGGCCGAAATCATCGGGAGGGCCGATTTCAAGGGTAGGCACCTCCAGGCACTGAGCCCCGGCCGCGGCCAGCAATGCCACCAGCTGGCTCGCCTGCTGCCGGGAGCGGGTCACCACCACGGTCTTGCCCCATAATGGCCGACTCTCCCACCACTTCAGGGTCTGCCGCAGTTCCACCACACCGCCCACCACCAGGATGGCCGGGGGCTTGATCTGGGCGTCCCGGGCCACCTGGGCCACGTCCGTCAGGGTGCCGGTGACGGTGCGCTGCGCATGGCTGGTGCCTCTTTCAATCACCGCCGCCGGGGTCTGCGGATCGCGGCCCTTGTCGATCAGTTGCCGGCAGATCTCCGGCAGGTTCTTCACTCCCATGAGAAAAACCAGCGTGCCGGGGTTCTTCCCCAGGGCCTCCCAGGGGATGGTGCTGGCCTCTTTGGTGGGGTCTTCGTGGCCGGTGATGAAGGTCACCAGGGTGGTGTAGCGCCGGTGGGTCACGGGAATGCCGGCATAGGCCGGCACCGCCACCGCCGCGGTCACGCCGGGGACGACCTCGAAGGGGATGCCCGCCTGGGCCAGTTCCTCGGCCTCTTCGCCGCCGCGGCCGAAGACGAAGGGGTCGCCACCCTTGAGGCGCACCACCGTGAGGCCGGCCTTCGCCCTGGCCACCAGCAGGTCGTTGATGCCCTCCTGGGGCACGGCGTGGGCCCCGGCCTTCTTGCCCACGTAAATGATCTCCGCCGCCGCCGGGGCTTCCTTGAGGAGCTCCGGACTGGCCAACTGGTCGTAAACCACCACCTGGGCCCGGCGCAACAAAGCCAACCCCTTGGCCGTGATCAACCCCGGATCTCCGGGCCCCGCCCCGACTAAGTAAACCATAAGTTTATCTTAACATATTTTTCCGGGGTTGCGGCCTTGGGCCGCAGCCCCGCAAAGAAATATTGGGGGGAGGGCCAGGACTTCCACAGGTGAGGACACCTGTGCCACTGGCCCTGCCCTCCCCCCAACCCCCCCACCCAACCCGTAGAAGTAGGGGCGACCCGCTGGGTCGATCCTTTACTTACAAGTCTTGCAGGTCCCGTGGCGTTCCAGACCTTCCACGATGGACCGGTATTTCTCATGGATCAGCCTACGGTCGAATTCCGCCATCTGCTCCAGTAGCTGCGCCTTTTCCGCCTCGCTGAAATACGCCATGCTGGGGATGAAAAAGTTCTTGTCTTCCTTGTCGATGTGCCGGGGATAGAAGATCACCAGCTCCTCCAGGTGGAGCAGCAGATCGTCCAGGGCCCCCGGTCTTTCCAAAAGATAATCATTCTTGGCCTCGACCAGACTGGCAGTGGTCCTCCGGGCCCAGGCGTGATCCTCGATGAGTTCCGACAGGGTCTGGCGGTGCTCCGGGGTCAGGTCTTTCTTGGCCAACTCGGCAAATAAGATGTCCTCCTCTTTGCCGTGGTGGCAGCGGTCGGCGTAGGTCCGGATGAAATCCACCGCGGTGTCGATAAAAACCGGGTCCACAAAGGCAAACTCCGGCTCCACGGCGACGTTGTCTTTAATGCGGGTCAACTCCCGCCCCATGAGGGCGAGCAGGCGTTCGATAAGGCGGTGTTCGATCATTAAAGGGCCGATGGGTTGCATATCATAAATCCTCTTTTAGCCGCCGATGAACGCCGATGAACACAGATAAAAAATCGGCGTATATCGGCGTTCATCTGCGGTTTATACTTTCACGAGTTCATATTCCCTGGCCCCCAAACGCAGCTGCTCGGCATACTCCAGTTGCAGGGGCCAGTCCACCTGGGGGTAGATGTCCTTGAATTTGTCCGTGCCGGAGTCCAGTTCCTTCAAGGCGGAGCCGGCGACTCCGGGGCTGCCGATGACCAGGTCCACGCAAGCCTGGTCGATGGCCACCGGGTCCCGGGAGGCCAAAATGCCAATGTCCCCCACGATGGGCAGGTCGTTGTGGCCGTAGCAATCGCAGGCCGGCGACACCTGGGTGATGAAATTGACGAACACCGCCTTGTCCCGGCGATCCCGCAGCACTCCGTAGGCGGACTCCATCAGCTTCTTCAGGAAGACCGGGATGGACTCGTTCCACTGGATCTGGATATTGCCGTAGGCGCAGACCAGCAGGCATTCGGCGCAGCCCACGCACTTGGTGGGATCGATGATCGCCTTCTCCGTCTCGGGATTGATGGCGATGGCCTCCTGGGCGCAGTTGACGACGCAGTCGCCGCAGCCGGTGCACTTCTTTTCGGTCACCTTGGGGGAGATGTTGGAGTGCATGGAGAGCTTGCCTTTGCGGGAGGCGCAGCCCATCCCTAAGTTCTTCAGGGCGCCGCCGAAGCCGGAGAGTTCGTGGAGCTTGAAGTGGGTGAGGACCACCAGGGAGTCGGCCTCCATGATGGCCTCGGCGATATAGACCTTTTGGAACTGCTCCTGGTTGATCTCCACCTCCACTTCGGCCGTGCCGGTGAGGCCGTCGGCGATGACCAGGGGGGCCTTGACCACGGCGTAGGCGAAACCGTTCTCAATGGCGGTTACCAGGTGGCTGGCGGCCTCGGCTCGGGTGCCCACATAGAGGGTGTTGGCGTCGGTGAGGAAAGGCCGGCCACCGGCCTCCCAGAGGTGATCCACCACCTGGCGCACGTAGATGGGACGGATGAAGGCGGTGTTGCCCTTCTCGCCGAAGTGGAGCTTCACCGCCACCAGGGGCCGCTTCTTCTTGCGGCTGATGAGGGTCTTGAGATCCAGGGCATCCAGGAGCCGCGAGAATTTCTTGAAATTGGGCTCCTTGGCGGAGGCCCGCAGGTCCATGAAGAAGACTTGGCTGGGCATAAAAACCTCTTAGTTTCGAGTTTTTAGTTTCGAGTTTCGAGAGATGAAAGCAACCTATTATCTAGGCAAATAATGTTTAATCTTGCGAAGGCCAACGGTTAATCAGATTTTCCCCCTCTCCCCCAATGGAGGAGAGGGGGTTTTAGGGAACCGGGTTACTGCATGGAACAAGCTTCTGCTTGGCAATGGGGTCTAAAAGCCCCGGCGTAGGCTAAAGCCTGCGGCTACATTACTAATCGCGCCATAGACCGACCCCTGGTCCCTGCCCCCTGCCTTTTCTGCTCACTGCTCACTGCTTACTACTTTGCCGCCCACGATAGTCATCACCGTTTTGCCCTTCAAGGTCCAGCCGTTAAAGGGGCAGTTGCGGCTCTTGGAGGCGAAGGACTTTGCATCCACGGTCCATTCCCGGGTTAAATCGATTAAAGTCAGGTCCGCCGGGGCGCCGACAGCCAGGGTGCCGCCGGCGACGCCCAGGAGGCGGGCGGGGTTGCGGCTCATTTTGGTGACCAACTGGGCCAGGGTCAGCACCCCGTCGTGGACTAGCTTCAGGCTGAGGGCGAGGGAGGTCTCCAGGCCGATGAGGCCGAAGGCCGCGGCCTGGAACTCCAGGTCTTTTTCCAGAGAAGTATGGGGGGCGTGGTCGCTGGCGATGGCGTCCAGGGAGCCGTCTTTGAGGCCTGCTTTAATGGCGGCCTGGTCCGCGGCGGTGCGCAAGGGCGGGTTGACCTTGGCGTTGGTGTCGTAGCCATAGACTGCTTCGTCCGTCAGGCTGAAATAGTGGGGCGCGGTCTCGGCGGTCACGGGGAGGCCTGCGGCCTTGGCCCGGCGGATGAGGTCGACGCTCCCCGCGGTGCTGACGTGGGCGATGTGGAGCCGGCAGCCGGTGAGGCCGGCCAGGGTAAGGTCGCGAAAGATCATGACCTCTTCCACGGCGGCGGGGATGCCCTGCAAGCCCAGTTCCAAGGAGACCCGGCCTTCGTGCATCACCCCCTGGCCCCGCAGTTCCAGGTCCTCGGCGTGGGAGATGACGGGCAGGCCGAAGGTGCGGGCGTATTCCAGGGCCCGGCGCATGAGCATGGAGCTCAGCACCGGCCGGCCGTCGTCGGAGACGGCCACGGCCCCGGCCTCCTTCTGCTCGCCGTATTCGCTCAACTGCTCGCCCAGGGAGCCCATGGAGATGGCGGCCACCGGGTAGACCCGGGCCAGATGCGCGGCTGCAGCCTGCTCCAGGATGAAGCGGGTCACCGAGGCGTTGTCGTTCACCGGTTTGGTGTTGGGCATGCAGGCCACTGCGGTGAAGCCGCCCTTAACCGCGGCCCGGGCCCCGTACTCGATGGTTTCCTTATATTCTTCGCCCGGCTCCCGCAGGTGGACGTGCATATCGATGAGCCCCGGCGTCAACACCAGCCCCTGGGCCTCGATCACCCGGCGGCCTTCGCCGGGGATGGTGCCCGCGGGTGAAAGTTTGGCAATCTTGCCGTCGTCGATAAGCAGGTCCATGGGGGCTTCCAGATCCTGCGCCGGGTCCACCACCAGGGCGCCCTTAATCAACATACTTTTCCCCTCCGATCAAGAGGTAGAGCATGGCCATGCGCACCGCCACGCCGTTGGTCACCTGCTCCAGGATGACGGAGTAAGGGCCGTCGGCCACCTCGGGGGAGATTTCCACCCCCCGGTTCAGGGGCCCCGGGTGCATGATGATGACATCGTCCTTGGCCTTCTCCAGGTGACGGGGGGCCAGGCCGAAGAACCGGCTGTATTCCCGCAGGGTGGAGATGAAGCCCTGGCCCATGCGTTCCAGTTGCAGCCTGAGCATCATGATGACGTCGGCCCCGGCGACCGCCTCCGTGAGGGAACAGGTAACCCGGACCCCCAGATCCTCGAGGTAAGGGGGCAGCATGGTGGCCGGGCCGGCCACCGTCACCTGCGAGCCCATTTTCTTGAAGGCCAGAATATCGGAGCGGGCCACCCGGGAATGGGCGATGTCGCCGACGATGGCCACCTTCAGGCCGTCCAGGCGCCCCTTGGCCTCCTGCACCGTCAGCAGGTCCAGGAGGGCCTGGGTGGGATGCTCGTGCAGGCCGTCGCCGGCGTTGATCACCCCGCATTTAAGCTTGCCGGCCAGGTAGTGGGGGGCGCCGCTGGCATAGTGGCGAATGACCAGCACATCCGGCTGCATGGCCTCGAGGTTGTGGGCCGTGTCCGCCAGGGTTTCGCCCTTGACGGCGCTGGAGGCCGCCACCGTCAGATTGAGGGTGTCGGCGCTGAGGCGCTTGGC
>JAPLJC010000012.1 GCA_026388765.1 Deltaproteobacteria bacterium | reverse complement strand
TTTAAGGAGGAAACTACACGTAACTATCTGGGGATACGAGAGAAAAAGGTGGGGTTTTGCTTTTGCAAGGATTGCGGTCTAAGGCTTGATTATGACCATGGAGTCGGTAGGCCTACCCCACGCGAAGCGTTTAGTTCATGGATAGGGTATCAAAGTATTTTGGCAGGACCCAAAGGAGCGGATAGAGGGGGCGACCAGAGGGAGAGGGGCCTTGGGGCCGGGCTGGAAGATCCGAGGAAGACATGGGAAAGACACTTCGCTCGACAGGACACAAGAAGAAAGGTTATATCTTGGCCGGTTTCCCTGGGAACGCCGCCAGACGGCCCCAAGGACAAAGGAACAATCTGACCCCTTTTACCCCCATTTTCCCTGCCTGGGTTGGAAATAAGGTTGGAAATTAAAAGATAAGGGTCAGCCCATTTAGGCTAACCCATTGATTTCAATTGGCGTCCCCAACCGGATTTGAACCGGTGTCGCCGGCGTGAAAGGCCGGAAACAGACAGTTACCTACCTTTACCGACCTTTTATAAATACCCTTAATTTATCAGCTAAAATAGCTTTCACATTTCCCTTGACTTACTTATTTATACCCGTATATTAGTCTCAGGTGTGGGGAATAATGTGGGGAATAGATGGAGGCCACGACTATGGCTGAAGGTAAGAAGGGCAAAGCTTTTAAAAGAATGAAGACAAGCTACCCCGGAGTTTTCTACATTGAAGGAACCTCACTTGCTACGGGCAAGCCTGAGAAGATTTTCTACATCCGCTATCGCAAGGCCGGAAAGATGATTGAGGAAAAGGCCGGGCGGCAATCTCAGGATATGACCCCAGCCAGGGCCAACCAAATTAGGGCTGAAAGGATACAAGGGAAAAGCCCTTCCCGAAAGGAAGCCAGGGAAACGGCGGCTGAAATCAAATGGACAGTTGACCGGCTGTGGCAGGAATACGTCCACGATAAGCCCGCCACCAAGGGATGGAGCACAGACCGCTATCGCTATGAAAAATATCTCAAGGCCAGTTTGGGAAATAAAGAACCTCACAGCATTGTGCAGATGGACGTCCATCGTCTCCGTATCAATCTATCGAAAACCCTGGCCCCTCAGACAGTAAAGCACCTGCTACGGCTACTTGCGAGAATCATCAATTTTGGCCTGAAAAAAGGACTATGCCCCGGCCTGAAATTCAAAATTGAAATGCCCCGGGTGAATAATTTACGAACTGAGGATTTAAGCGTGGAGCAACTAACTGATTTACTCAAGGCTATAGACCAGGAACCGGATGTACAGGCCGCCAATTTTATGCGTCTGGCCTTGTGCACCGGCATGCGCAGGGGGGAAATCTTTAAGTTGCAATGGCAGGACGTGGATTTTGAACGGAACTTTCTCCATATCCGCCAACCCAAGGGCGGCAAAGATGTGACCATCCCTTTGAATCAGATGGCCCGAGAGCTCTTAGAGAGTCACCCGCGAAGCGACTCGCCGCATGTGTTCCCCGGACGTGCTGGTAAGCAAAGAACCCGATACCCAAAGCGGATTGATGCCATCCGAGATAAAGCAGGACTCCCTCCAGACTTTCGACCCTTACATGGTCTCAGGCATTTTTTCGCCAGTCAATTAGCATCATCTGGTGAAGTAAACATGCACGTCCTACAACAACTCTTGGGCCACAAATCCGCCAGCATGACCGCCCGATATAGCCACCTACGAGACCAGGCCCTACGTCAGGCCTCAAACCTGGCAGGAGACTTGCTTAACCAGGCGATGAATGGGAACCAGGCCAAGATTGTCAATTTGAAGGGAGAGGAATAGGCGGCTATCCGCCCCCGGAGCAGGGCCAATAGATAACCGGCCAGCCTGGTGCACTAAAACGACACAAGATTTCAGGGATAGAGGCCGGCTGATCCCCGGCGCCGACACAGCGGCGATTCTGAGCCGTCCCCGATTCATCCCCAGGGCCTTTACAGGAGGCAGGACACTTGCCAGAAGATGATCGTACCCTTGGTGATATTCTCAGTAAGATATTAATCTCTCGCGGTGCTCCAAGAGAGAATTATTCTGGCAAGGCTCATAGAGTAAAACTATTATGGTGGCCAACAAAATTAATAATCCTTTCCTCGAAACAGATAGATATTATTTCATTACTAATTGATACCATTAATAGTTTTGAAAGTTATGAAACATTAAGCATTGAAGAAAGATATAAAAATGCAGGATATACTGAATTGTTGGAACAACATCGAAACGAGATTTTAGAGGCTGTAAGGGCTGGATTAATTTGGCATCCATTAGTTTCTGAATTTGTATACACGCGAAAAGCCCTTGGCGATAAAGAATATTTAAGAAAGATTAAACGAGGCTGGGAAACTGGTTTTAAGCGCCCCCTTACAATTAATGACTTGAAGTTTATCAATCGGCTCGAAAAGATAGCACAATATAGAGAAGAAAGTAAAACTTGGCCACAGATCCGACAGATTCTAATGCGAAAAAAAATCATCAATAAAATGAGTTGGCAGGCGCTCCAGAAGAAGTTTGAGAAAGCCTGGATAGAGGAATGGGAAAAAGTCAATAAAAGGGCCCCCTTTATCCCTTGATATTTGTTTACACCAGGATCACTCCCCGGTATCTTTCGCCCTTTAATCGCAACGCTCTCCTGTAACAATCCCCGGACAACCATTTTGGCGAAAATTTCTGTTGCTTAAATCCCGTGGTATGCCAGGGGGAGATCAGGCAATTACAGGAGGCCATATGGAAACTGAACGTTACCTAACGGCCCCGGAGGTTGAAAAATTCTCCGGCCGCAAACTTCAAACTCTCGCCAATGAGCGCCACCAGGGGCGCGGCATTCCTTACTACAAGGTGGGAAGCAGTATCCGCTACAAGTTATCCGATGTTATCAGCTTTATGGAACGGCACCGAATCGACCCTGAGGCCCGGCGGGAAATCCAGCAGGGGTAAGGGCCACCATGTCAAACAATCCACAACGTGAAGAAATTCTTCGTCGCATAGACCTCGCTTCTATGTTTCAAAAAGCTGGCGGCAAAATCCCTCCAGGAGCCCACCCAAACGCTGATGGTTGGCTTCCGGTTCATTCCATCGACCGGAAAGATAAACGCCCCTCAGCGGCCATAAATGTCGGCAATGACCCAAATAAAAGGGGTATCTATGTCGATGCAGGCGGCGTAAACAGATCCTTCTTCGACCTGATCGCTGTGATGCCAGGCCCGTTCATGACTGGGAAAGAGGTCTATATGCATTATGGTCGAGAAACCGGCGTTTTCAACGGCGGTTCTCCATCTTCCTCCAAAAAATCCGGGAAAAGCAAAAACAAGTTCAACGTCGTTGCCACCTATGATTACCACGATGCAGCGGGCAATCTCGCTTTCCAAGCATGTCGCCTGGAACCCAAGGACTTCAGGCTGCGCCGGCCAGATGGTGCGGGTGGCTGGATTTGGAACATGACCGGTGTTCCACTTGTTCCTTATCACCTGCCAGATATTCTGTCCGCCGCCCTGGTGTATATTGACGAGGGAGAAAAAGATTGCGACAGGATGCGAGCCATGGGGTTGGTGGCTACCTGCAATCCGATGGGCGCCGGCAAGTGGCGGAAGGAATTTAGCCAGTACCTGCGAGGGAAGGTGGTAGTCCTCCTGCCCGACAACGACCCGGCAGGTAGGGCGCATGTCCAGGACATGGCCCAGAAACTTTATGGTATCGTTGCCAGCCTCAAAATTATGGAGATCCCCGGCCTACCGGAAAAAGGCGATGTTTCCGATTGGCTTGACGCCGGTGGGACCATTGACCAGTTGCGCACTCTCATGGAGGCGGCCCCGGAATGGACCCCCGCAACTGCGTCCCCACCTCCCGATAAGCCTCAGGAGACAGCTGAGATCTTGCGGGAATGCGGTCATACTTATTCCATCAAAGGTGGGCGTCATAGCATAGTCCTGAATATGGAGGGCGGCGTAGAGTATCGACCCCTCTGTAACTTCACCGCACAGATCACAGATGAGGTCACCCGGGATGATGGTCTGAGAGTCACCAAAGAATTCGCCGTCTCCGGCAACGTCGCTGGGCTGCAATTGCCCTCGGCCAGAGTCCCGACCAAGGATTTTGACGCTATGAAGTGGGTACGCGAAGGGTGGGGAGCGGCGGCCAGTATCACACCGACTCGTAATAACGCTGCACACCTGCCCAACGCGATTCTGACCCATTCCCGGACCCTTGGGATCACCCGAAAGACCCTTTACGGCCACACCGGTTGGCGGGAAATAAACGGGGTTTGGCGATACCTCCATGGCGGGGGAGCTATCGGCCCGGGGGAGCCCGTTGCGGTAGACTTGGGAGAAAACTTACGCCGTTATCGCCTGCCGGAACCTGGGGGAATTGAGGCAGCCCAGGCAAGTTTAAGATTCCTGGACATTTGCCCGTGGGAAGTGACGGCGCCCTTAATAGCCTGCACATATCTGGCGCCCTTTGCCGATCTTCTAAAAGTGGATTTCTCCTTGTGGCTGCATGGCCCCACGGGTGCAAAGAAATCCACCCTGGCGGCCTTGGCCCTTGCGCATTATGGCGATTTTACCCGACTGAGCTTACCGGGCTCATGGTTCAGCACGGTCAATTCCCTGGAAAAACTTTGTTTTGTTCTTAAAGACTGCTTGGTGGTAATCGACGATTTTGCGCCGGCCGCTTCCGCCAAAGATGCTAACAAAATGAGCGAAAATGCCGGGCGGCTGATTTACCAGGCCGGCAACCGTTCAGGCCGAGGGCGGCTGACCTCAGATCTGAGCGCCAGGCCGGATCATTACCCCAGGTCCTTGATCATTTCCACGGCTGAAATGTTGCTGCCGGGCAAGCGACAGAGCGCCACCGCCCGTTATCTGGCGGTCGAAATGGACCCAAACAAGAGCCCCCTCGACCGGGCACGGCTGACCGCGGCGCAAGCTGAAGCGCACCTTTACGCTGGAGCGATGGCGGCCTACCTGGAAGACCTGGCCCCCCGGCTGAATGAGGTTCAAGACGAAATTCGGGAACTTTTTGAATTATATCGAGGGGTATTTTATAGCGATACTCACGGCCGAATTCCAGAAATCCAATCATGGCTGGCCGTAGGCTTTGAGTTCTTTCTGAGGTTTCAGATGCGCATGGGGGCCATAACCGATAGCCAGAAATGCGAAATGGAGAAACGAGCCTGGCGAGTTTGGGAGGCCCTGGGGGAGAAGCATTCCCGGATCATCCAGGGGGAACGGCCAACCTTGAAATTTCTGGCGATCCTTGAAGAACTTTTTACCCAAAAGCGGATTTACGTGGAATCGACAACTGTGTCCGGAGCACCCCCACAGCGAAAAGATGACCTTGGGTGGGAGCGGACCGAACCCGCCCGAAATGCTGAACTGGTGGGCTGGGCGGATAATGAACGCCTCTATCTCATGCCTGAAGCGACCTATCGGGTGGTAGCTGAGACCATCAGCCGGCAGGGGGATTTTCTGGCCCTGGGGAAAAATGAAATGATAGGAGCCTTGGTGCGAGAAAGACTCATAGAGCCGGCCAAGGATGGGAATACAAAAATCAAATCAATACGCGGATCTTCAAAACGGGTGATCGTTCTACCCCATACGAATTTATTCTGTGATGAGGAAATTGAAGTTGAAAAATGAATTACCCCCTTACGGTATTTCTTACGGTTCTTACGCCATTATTACGGGTGTTTGTAAGACTGAAATACAGGCCAGTTCTGGCTTAGAGGGGCTTATTACGGATATTACGGTTTTTTTCCATATAAGACTTTCTAAGGGGGCACCCTTTCCCTTTATATGCTCCCCTTATAATAGGCGTCCCCTCCTGGGAAAAAAGCGTAATATCCGTAAGGCGACCTTCTAAGTCAGGAACCGTGCGGCTTTTGGTCTTACAAAGGGGTGTAATTTTGGCGTAAGGGCGGCGTAAGGCGATGGCGTGAGTGGCACAACTAAAAGGAGATAATCATGCGTATTCCTACTTTTTGCGGCTTGTCTGAATTTCATCGGTCCTTGACTTCCAACAGCCAGGAAATCGCTACCGTCTTGGATAGTTTCGATTCCGGGTGCTTCAGCGAGTCGGAGCTGAACAGCCTCATCATGGCCGCCCGGCGAACCGCTTTTATTTGCAGCGAATTAATTAAATGGCGCAACCTCAAAACGCTGGTAGAGGCCGCAACAAAAGAAGAAGACCCCGACATGCAAGCCATGCATTGGGAGTGATCCCTCTCTTTTTAAGTTAAGTAGGTGTCTTAGGTCAGATTAACTTTAACGGCTAAGTAGCTTCCGCTTCACCGGGAATGATATTATCTTTCTTTCTACTTCACATAAGTCTTGGGAACACTTTTAAGAGTTAATAAATGGAATGGATTTCAACCCAACATAAGGGTTAATGGGGGGTGCAATGGGCCGAGGACTTTCAGGGTTACAGAAGGACATCTTACGCCTGGCTCAAGATAGCCAAGGAATCCGGGTGCGGGACCTCTTAGAGAAGCTGTGGGGTTGGCCGGCGCAACCCTGGAAGGACGGCCAGGTTTTCGACAAGGCCACCATAGGAGCCCAGGAATACAACCGGGGCCACGCTACCTTGTCCCGGACCATAGAGAGATTGAGACAGCGAAGCCTGATAAGGATTTTTAAAGACGTGACTCGTTACGGTACGATGATAAGCCTAACCAGCGCCGGAATTGAGGCGGCCCAGGGATTGCGGAAGAATTTTCGATAGCCTGTCCGGCTGTTGTACGGGTAAAGGGGGCACCCCCGTCAACTCCTTCACTATTTGGTGATGGCCAGCGGTTTACCGGGTACACTCATCTTTCCCTGGTAGGCCAAGGCTGGCCTACCGGCAGCCGGATCAGGTTTTGGTCCATTTCCAACATTCAGGATGATGCTGATTCGCTGCGGCTGGACCTCGACCTCCCGGGCCATGCCGACGCACTTGGCGGCCAGGGCCAGGGCGTTGAGGCGCACGGTGTCGCTGGTGGCTGTGTCGATGAGATCCTTGATCTTCATGGCGATGACGGCCTGACCCAATCCAATGTCCGAAAAGATTTTTGCGACCTCTCCTGCCGACCGTTCATACTTTTTGAGGATATTTGTTGCCATAATCCTCATATCCCAAGTAGAGGCCCCAGCGCAAGCCTCTGGCATTGTTAGCAATAATGCCTGTTCCTGACTGTTCCCGCCCAAAAGATACAAATCCAGAAATTTTACCTCAGCTTCGGTGAAGGGCGCCTTTTCATCGACTGACCTTACCAGGGGGGCGACGGAGGCCAGGAGTGGCTGTCCTGCGGGAGCAGTTGGCTCAAGCGGGGCCTGGGGTTTTTCCGGTTTAGGCCGAGACGGTTTAGTGGCGTTGAGTTTGGTCTTTTTTCTGGCTTTGCCGAAAGCTTTTACCTCTTCATTTGGTTTCATAATTCATCCCCTTAATAACTCCTAACTCTTCTCTTACCCAGCCGGCTGATCCCAAATGGGCGCAAGGCCCGGAGGGTACGAAATCTATCTGATCTAACCGTGTAAAATCGCTAATGTCCAGGGTGAACTTACGACCAAGCAAATCCTGGCTGATGGAAACCCGGCCATCTTTTTCCACATCGAGGTAGCCAACTGGTCCCCACCCTCATCCCCTGGCCGATTCCAATGGAACCTTTTAACCATTAATCTATCACTCAGGCCACTCCGCCCGGCCGTGACCTGACCCATGGAGGCCAGGCGGCGGAACCCTTCACCAGATGGAGGCCCTGGATCACCCCACAACCTTCCTATGAGCGCCTGAGACGGCCCAGGTGAACGCTAAAGGTTAACACTACCTACCTCCCTTGCCAGCCTTGGCGCCGGTGTGCCGGCCATGGGCAGGGCTAATGCCAACCGAAAATTGACCACGCTCTTTCATCAGATTAAACCCCGCTTATGTCTTGCCCCGAATCAAGCTCGAGGAAGCTATTCAAAATAGCTTGACCAACGCTTCGGTTCAGGCGCATAAATAGGTGGAGGTCATTAAAGATCAGGGTAATAAGGGTAAGACCGTATGAGATTAAGCGAGGCCGACACCAGAGCCAAGTTGATAACCCTGGCCCTGTACGCCAGAAGGTGGACCGAAGACTTCATCCGCGGGAAGAAACCGCTGGGCTATTGAGGTCATGGAGGGCAAACTCCGCAATCAAGCCAAATGCCGATTGGCTTACACTCTTCGGTGCGGGTCACGTAGTCTATCACCGACAATTTTCGCCTGGACCTCCACCCCCTCCGGCTGCTTGATGATGCTGCCGGGACAGCCAATGACCTCGTATAACCCGATTGGGACTCTTGCTCGCACGTCCACATACTCAAGAAGGGGCTACTGACAATGGAATCGTTTCTCGATAAGGCTATTCGCGAAGGCCACCTCCGCATTGATCGATCCGGCAGATTCGAGAAGGTTGTCTACACGGCTGCCAATCGAAGCGAGCGCTGGTCCGACCCCGAGGAAAGGGTGCGCGCCGAGTTCTATGCAGAACTGATCTACCGTTACGGCTATTCACCCGACCGGATTGGCGTCGAGATTACAGTTCCTGACCGATCTCCGAACGATTTCGCCGACCTCATTGTTTATGAAGATGATGAGCGCAAGCGACCCTTCGCGGTCATCGAGTGCAAGAAAGAAGCGAGTAGCGATGCCGAGTTCGCCCAGGCCGTAGAGCAAGCTTGGGGCAACGGCAACGCTTACAAGTTTCGGGCTGCCTACATTGGCGTCCTTGCCGGCGCAACGCGCCGATTCCTCGATTGTGATGATAAGAAGTTCGGGGCCTTGGAGCGTGACAAGAACGTCATCGCTGATTTGCCCATCAACTACGGCAAGCCGCCTGAGTACAAGTACCGCAAGGGCGTGAGTAACGAGTGGCTGGACATAAGGCCCGTCAGCAAGGGCGAGCTGATCGCCGCGATTAAAAAGTGCCACCAAACCCTTTGGGGCGGCGGGCGACTGTCGCCCCCGGCAGCCTTCGGCGAATTTTGCAAGATCATCTTCGTCAAGGTCCGCGATGAAAAGGCCCCACGCAAGAAGGGGGAGCCTTACGAGTTTCAGATTAAGACCGATGAGCCCGCCCACGCCCTCGCGGCCCGCATCAAGGCATTGTACGCGGAGGAAATGAAGCGCGAGCCGGACGTTTTCAAGGAGCTCATCAAGGTCGATGACGGCACGCTCAAGATGTGCGTCTCGCACCTGGAGGCGATCAATTTCAACAAGACCGATCTTGATACCAAGGGCGTGGCCTTCGAGCAGTTCTTGGACGGCTTCTTCAAGGGCGACTTCGGCCAGTACTTCACGCCCCGCGAGATCATCCAGTTCGCGGTGGAGATTCTCAAGCCCACCGCTGATGACTATGTGCTCGATCCGGCTTGCGGATCGGGGGGGTTCCTGCTTTACGCCATGGACTACGTCCGCCATGCGGCCGAGAAACTTTACGACGAAGAAGATAAGAGCGATCGTTACCGGTATTGGCACGACTTCGCCAAAGAGCGGCTGTTTGGCATTGAGATCAACGACGAAATCAGCCGCGTCGCCAAGATGAACATGATTCTCCACGACGACGGACACACCAACATCGTGGGCTTCGATGCGCTGGATAGATTCGACAAACTCAGGGACCAGAAGAAGAAGCTCGCACCAGATACCTTCGACCTTATCCTCACCAATCCGCCGTTCGGCGCGATGGTGAAGGAGACCGAAAAGGGTAAAGCGTACATGGAAGGGTGGGAACTCCTGCGCTACGTCGGCAAGGGTGGCTCAGGCGACGATAATGACATCGACCGCAGCGATGCCAAAGCCGGGAAGAAATCCCTCCAAGCCCGGACCTCGATCAAGACCGAAATCCTCTTCTGTGAACGCGTCTGGCACTTCTTGAAGTCCGGCACGGGGCGTTTGGCCATCGTGCTACCCGACGGCATCCTGACCAACTCGTCGTTGCAAGGCGTGCGGGCTTGGCTCTTGGAGCGGTTCCAACTGCTTGCCGTGGTCTCGCTGCCACAAGAGGCATTCCAGCACTCGGGAGCGGGGGTGAAGGCGAGTGTGGTCTTTATGCGGAAACGGGCGGAAGATGAGCAGCCGGACGACGAGGAAGCGATTTTCATGGCTGCTCCGGCCAACATCGGCTACGACGCCACGGGCCGTAAGAGCGCTCGGGTGACGATCAAGAGCGAGAACGGAAAGAAGAAGGTCGAGATCCACGCGACTGATCTCTTTGAGACCGAAGTGACGTTCGAAAAGGCCCCGACGCCCAGCACAGGCTTGGAAGAATGGCAAGAACGTTCCCGCCAGGTGCTGGGCGATACCGGCGTGCTCGGCCAGTACAGGGTCTTCGAAAATAAGCCTGAACTTTTTTTCGTCTGAGCCCCGACGATTTGCAAGCACGCTTGGGGTGCTTTGCGGTTCGTCGGGGCGGAATGGAGCGGCTCGATCCGAAGTTCATTATACAGGGCGGCCACCAGTACCTGAGCGGCGTCAGAACCGGCACCCTCGGAAGCCTTGTGGCCCGTGAGCCGGATTATGGTGCGCCTTGCAGGGCTGTTCCACGCGAAGCGGGGGAGATCAAGTACATTCGCGTGACCGACTTTGACGATTTCGGGATTCCCGAAGGCCACCGGTTCGTCACCGCAGAGACCGTCAAGGATCGCTTCATTCTCGAAGATGGCGACATGCTCTTTGCCCGTAGCGGCGCGACAGCCGGTAAGACATTCCTTTACCGCAAAGAGCTTGGCCCCGCACTTTTCGCCGGGTACTGCATCCGGTTTCGCTTTGACACCCGACTCATTCTCCCGGACTTCGTCTACCTATACTCGAAGACAGACCGCTACGCTGCCTGGGTGCGCTCGATGCAGCGCCCCTCTGGTCAACCCAACATCAACAAGGAAGAGTTCAAGAGCTTCACGATTCCTTTGCTGGACATCGCTGAACAATCACGCCTTGCAGCCACTCTCGGCACCGCACTCGCGGCGCGGCGGGAGAAGCTCTCTCAGGCTGACGCCCTCCTCGCCAGCCTCAACGGCTTCGTCCTGGATGCCCTGGGTCTTACCCTCCCCCCATCCGATGGCCGTATGGTCTATGCCGTCCGTCTCCGTGACGCCAGTACGCGCTTCGACCCCGATTACAACAGCCCCCGCTTCCGCACGCTCCGCGACAAGATCAAGCATGGTGCGATTCCCGCGCAATCGGTCGGCTCGCTCTTTTATCCGATCGTCTCTGGCTTTGCCGCTGGACGTGACGATCAGACCGACGACCCAGCCCTGGGCGTCCCACACATCCGCCCGCTCAACATCACGAATACCGCCGAACTCACGTTCGAGGGCACGAAAATGGTGCCCCGCTCCGCCGTCGTTCCCGGCGACTTCTTGAAGCAAGGGGAACTTCTCTTTAACAATACCAACTCAACAGCTTGGGTCGGCAAGAGCTTGGTTTTCGATGCTGACCGCGACTGTGCCTGTTCCAACCACATCACGCGGCTCACCCTGATCGACAAACGCCATAGCCCATATTATTTCGCCGCCTTCTTTAACGCCCTGCGTGGTCTGGGCTTCTTCGGCTTGCTCTCCACCAACTTCAATAACCAGGCGGGCATCAATGTCGAAACGTTAAAGTCTGTGCGCGTTCCCGTCCCAGACCCCAAGGATCAACAGAAGATCGCCGACGAGGTTGCCAGCCGCCGTGAAGAGGCTCGTCGTTTGCGCGACGAAGCCCGCAGCGTCTGGGACGACGCCAAACGCAGCTTCGAGGAGGAGTTACTTGGGCCGGAACCCAGTGCCGAAGAATCAAAGACCGGTAATACCAAGGGAGGCCGCAACCAATGAGCAAGCTCCCTTACCTCGTTGCCGAGATCAATGCCGCCCTTGAGGTCTACCTCTCCGGGCACGCAGGCCAGCAGTACAACCGCACCGCGTTCATCCTGTGCGACGACTGTGCGGAACTGGCCAGCAAACTTTTCCTGCTGACCGACACTTCCACTTGGAGCGACACCAAAGCCAACGGCCACTTCAAGACCTTCAAAGACGTCAGCCGCGAAGTCCGTGCAATCTTTTCAGCTAAACGAGCGGGAGATCACGCCGTCGCAGCCGCTCTGCTCAAAAGAATTGAGACCCGTCGCAACCGCCGCAATGAGTTCTTCCACTCAACCAGCCTGCTCGATCTCAATTTCCACGCTCGCGACTGCGTCGAGGCGTTTTGCGACCTGCTCGACTACGGAAATCTGCTGTTCCCCACCGACTGGGCCACCGAGGTCGGCGGCGCTGGAAATATGGAGACCTGCGAGGCCCTGATCCGCCTCGACAGAAAAACTTATGGCGACCCCAGCGTCGGCCCTAAGGTCAACAACATCCTGGCCGGGTGGCCCCGCAACAGTCCAAAACCAAAGCCTAAAGGTTGCGAAGTTACCCACTATGCAGAGGACATGCACCTCCGTTTGGCGATTCGGAATGGCGGTAATGCTCTGCGCGACAAACTTCGGGCTTTGCTCTAACGCCATGTATGAGGACGACCACTAATGAAAGCCAACGCCGTTTCCCTACTCGCGATCTTCGAGAAGAAGATGCGTCTCGAGGTACCGCTGTTTCAGCGCCAGTATGTATGGAGTCGTGGCGGCGGCTGGCCAAGGTAGATAAACCTATCCCCCAGGGCCGTTGACGCTGAGGGTACGCCTGTGCTCTGGGCGCGATAACCGTGGAACCTTTACCCCCCAAGGGGTGGGGACAAGCGGAAGCCGAAAAACGACAGAGAAAGCGGCGTGGCCAGCCAATAAAGAGCGTATATATTCTGGATATTGGGAAGTTTTTTGCTCTGTGATAAGTTTCAGGTCATAGCAGATAACGTTTATTCTGACCTGGGCAATTAAGCATCTAAGTCTAAGGCTCTCTAATTAGGCTGTTACGTTACCTCTCTATTGAGATTATCTTTTATGAACTGTTTGCCTTCAACTGATCCAATAAATTCTGAGAATTTCCATTCCTTATAGGAGCAATATTTCTCGAAATAATTGTCAAGTAATAAAAGGCTTGATTTTTTTACAATATCTTTATCTGGGTTAATAAAATAAATACTTTGTAAGATATTATTGTCATTTAATGCAAGAGCCAAGAGGCTTTTTACGTAAATATCAGTCTCTGGAAAAGAATATCCAATAACTATTATTCGTTTTGCAGTAGTAAGTTCACTATAGGCCTTATTCCAAAGTCTTCTTATTTCCGTATCGGATTTGTTCCAGGTTGGGGGAACAATAAACGTCTCTCCATTTTTAACAGTTTTCCAATTAATAGAGCCATGCAATTTGATAAGTTTTATTGAATTATCTCCCTCCGAAAAAATATTTGAATCAGGAAAGTATGATGTATGCCTATCTTTTTTGTAGTAATTGGAAACGTCATCAGTAATAATATTTGTTTTGTCAAAAAGTGTATTAAATTTAAGACGATTCTCCTCACCCCTAAGATTTCCAAGTATGTATTTGTTCCCTAACTTTTCAACTCTTTTCCAGTTATAAATACACGCTGCCGCTTCTAAAACTAAATCATAATTAAAAGTAATAATCGAATCATTATGAATAACAAGACCATTTTTGTCATTCTTTATTAATAGGCTAATAAATGACAAGTAACGTCTAAAGGCATCATGTATCATTAAATGGCCTGATGCATTATGTATGAATGGAAAAGGAGTTTTTTCAATAATCACATCACATATTAATTTCGTAAAATCTTTTTTAATGTTTTTTAATCTCTTAGTATTTGAATAGAACATATCCATTTCTATAAGATTAAAAAGGTGTTCAAGGTTTAATAGAGG
>JAPLJC010000193.1 GCA_026388765.1 Deltaproteobacteria bacterium | reverse complement strand
AAAGAGCCGGTCCTGCATGTAGAGCGGGTAGCCGGGGCCGTAGGCAGACGTCAGGGTGCCGAGCAGTTTCAGCCAGGCGCCGCCCACGGAGCTGAACCATTCCGGGTCCTTGACCTTCCCCAGGTCGGCGGCCACCTTATTCATTCGGCCGTTGAAGCGGGCCGTCTCCTCCGGAGAGAAAGGGGGAGAGAGCTGCTGCAGGTACTGGTCCGCAAAGGCCAGGGCCGTCTTATCCCCCAGGGCCGCAGGGACAAAGAGGGCCGAGGGCGTGGAGGGCAGGCGCAGCGGCGTTTGCTCCTGGCCGGCGGTCAGACGGCTAAAGATCCAGGCGTCAAAGGTAAAGCGTTGTCCGAAGAGGCGGAAGCCCTTGGTCGACGCCAGCAACTGCTCCTTGGTTGAGGTAAAGACGCTGGGGTCAATGATCACCTCGGAGAGAATCCGGGGGCCCTGGAGTTCCCCCAACCGCTGGGTAATCTTCGTCAGCGTGGCGGGGTTCAGGGCCTCTCCGGCGGCGAGCTTCTCCGTGCCCAGGACCTTGACCAGGAAATTGCGCCACTCCGGGTAACTGATGTCATCCGGCTTCCCGGCGAAAAAGCCGGTGATCTCCATGAGGCGCTGCCAGTCTTTCAGGAGCGGCTGGCCCTCGGGGCCCGGGCTGGCCAGGAGGAGGGTCACCAACAGGGCGTCGCTGACGCCATTATCTTTCAGCAGATAGCCGTTTCTCCCCAGGTACATCATGGCCCGGAAATAACTCCGCAGGCCGGAACTCTTGACATAATGGCTCCGGGGGGTGAACTGGGTGTAATCTGCTTTGACCTCTCCGTCTTTGGCGTACTGGCCGTACAGGGGAGAGGGCGCCAGATCCCGGGCGGCGTAAATCAAGCGCAACTCGGCGGCCATGCGGTTGAACATGGGCTCGGAGAATTTTCCCTTGAACCCGTCCAGCAGCTTGAGGGCGTTGGCCAGGGTGTCGGCGTCATCCGTCCGGGGCACTGTGGGGGGGTCCGAGGCTATTTCTTCCAGTTCCTTGGCGCTGGGCCAGTGGGCGTTCTACAGGATGACCAGGGGCACGGTGAGCTGGGCGGCGATGAGTTCATAATGCTCCGCCAGCGGGCCGGAGGCCGCGGCCTTGCCCTCCAGGGCCTTGGCCTGGAGATTGGTCAGAAAGCGGCGCAGGGTCTCGGCCAACTCCGTCTTTTCCAGATATTCCAGGGAATTTTCCAGATACTTGTGGAAGGCGTGCAGCATCACATCCGGATTGACGAAGCGGCAATTCTCCGGCCGGCGCTGCATTGGGTCTTCATAGCCGATCAGATGGTCAAACAGCCCGAGCATCTCATCACAACTGAATACCTCGCCGCCAAGGTCCACCTTGCCTTTGAATTTGGTGGCGCCTTTGGGAAGGAGCAGAAACCGGTGTTCAGTCAAAAACTTTTGCTGCCCCGGGGTGAGCCGGACCTTCAAAAAGGCCATGACCTGCTTATAGTTCACGGCCCGGTCCAGGGCCACGGCCTGCTCTTGTAAGGCGGGGGTGATGGCCGCGGGCTTAATGGCCGGCAGGGCGCCGAAGGCCTCCAATTCCAGGGCCGGGAGGGCCACGGTCGGCCCCGAAACGGGCGGGGCGGCCTTCTCGGAACAGCACAGGGTAATGAACATTAAGGCCAGACATAGGGGGATCAATTTGCCGAGCTGAGACCTTTCAGGACGTTGCACCGGATGCCCTCCCAGGCTTAGTAGTTGAAACATTATATTCGCAGTGGCGAATTAATCCAGTGGAACCGGCTGATTACGGCACTCAAAAAATGACGTTCCCGCGAGGATTATTCGGCTCCGGCTCCGATGAATATTCGGCTCACCTTGCCTTGCTGAAAATTGAACATTACGCCCCCGAAAATGGAGCCCGCGATAAAGCAATTAAAGTGCTCGCTATC
>JAPLJC010000157.1 GCA_026388765.1 Deltaproteobacteria bacterium | reverse complement strand
CTATCCCTGCCCAGCCAGGATTTCTGTGGGCGTAGGAACTCTTACCTCGCTACTTCGTACCACCTTTTGGGCTCAATAATTGCGGGTTATGTTCAAAGATACGATTATAAACGGATCGTTGTGAAAAGAATTTTAAAAAATTCAGCCTCTTTCGTAGCGGGATGCTAAAATAAAATGGGCTTTCCATTAATACCGCCAAAATTTTCCTTTCAATCTTTGCCCTCGACATCTGGCAATTTCTCCCGGCTGGATAAAATTCCGAATTTTGAAAATTGTTCATGAGTTAACCATAGTGCGGCTAAATTAAAATCTCCATCGGGAAATACCAGGAATTTCGGAGGGGGAACTCACTGATCTTTTCATAATGGCGCCCCGTCACCTGATAAATTAATTTGCCCTGAGAATCAGTCCGGGAGATTTGAAAGATAGATTTTTTTCCTCAATAGAAATAGAAACCAATTTTATGAATCAAAAACCTTGACAAGGATTTACGGAGTATTGATTATTAATCTACCTGAGATTGAAAATATTAATCCGAAAAGAGAGGAACGTCTCCATGGCCAGTGAATTCCTGACGTTAACGGCCCAAATTGTAATGTCCCATGTCTCGATGACGGAACTCACCACCAAAGAACTGGTGAAAGAAATCAAAGAAGTTTATCGCGTCTTGGCTGCTTTGGAAGCTGAGGTTGTTGTGCCGGAGACCGCGACCCCGGTCGCCCGATCCCGCAAGACTCGAGCCGTGAAAATGGTAGCATCTCCCGAGGCGAAGGCGATTGAAGAAGAGGCGGGACCGGTTTTGGGAGATCCAGATTATCTGGAGTTTATGGAAAGCAGAGAAGGGTAAGCCGCCATTGGCGACCTTTGCTTACATTAAAGTCGATAAAATCAAAAAAGACGTATCCCCTGGCAAATGAAAGGCTGAAACGAGCGGCAAAGATGGTAATCTACCACTGATCGGATTCTTAATCGGTCTTGAAGTGGCTAAACCAGAATAGCGATTTCCCGGCTATTATCTCCAAGTTCTAATAATTTTGCAATAAAGCGCTAGAATATTCAGAAGCTCTAATCTTATCGTTCTATTGCACTCACTTCTCATCCATCACGGTGACTGCGTCCCAGTTGGGCCCGGGGGGAGTTTCGCGATACTTCTGGATCAGACCCAGATACCGCAAGGCCGCGTGGTCTTCCGGATACACTTCCAGGGCCGCACTGAAGGCGGCCAGGCTCTCCGGCCAGCGCTGCTCCCGGTAAAGGGCCAGTCCCCGGTGGTATGATTCCAGAAATCGGGCCAGCATCGGGGCCGGCTCCCCTTCCCCAAACATTTCAAAGATGCCGGCGGCTTGGGCCTTGCCCTTAACCCGCACCCGGTCCACTTCCCGCAGGATGAAGCTGTCTCCGATGAGTTCCGCGGTGCTCTGGCTGATGAGGATGCTGGTGCCGTAATACTTGTTCAAACCTTCCAGGCGGGAAGCCAGATTGACGTTGTCGCCGATGGCGGTGTAGTCGAACAGCCGCTCGGAGCCCATGTTGCCCACCGCCACCGGGCCGGAATTGACCCCCACGCCGATCTTCAGCGGCGACCGCCCCTCTTCCTGCCACTGAGCGTTCAGATTTTTCAGGGTGACGGCCATATCCAGGGCAGCCCGGCAGGCCAGGAGGGCATGGTCCGCCTGGATCAGGGGGGCCCCGAACTCGGCCATGATGGCATCCCCCATGTACTTGTCGATGGTGCCGCCATGGTTGATGATGATGTTGCTCATGGGGTTCAAAAAGTCGTGCAGCAGCCGGACCAGGGATTCCGGGTCCAGGTTTTCCGACATGGTGGTGAAGCCCCGAATATCGCTGAACAGGACGCTAATCTCCCGGCGCTCCCCCCCCAGGCGCAACTGTTCGGGATGCTTCAGCATCTCCTGGACCACCGCGGGGGCCACGTAAGACTCGAAGGCCTTGCGGATGCGCACCCGTTCCCGCTCTTCTGCCAGGAACCGGTGCATGGAGATGCCCAGATAGATCACGATGACCATCGTCAGGGGGTAAAAGAGCTCCAATTGCAGGTTCAAGCGGCTGAATAAAAGATAATTAACGGCCGTGTAGGCTTCGATGATAGTCATGGTAACGATAAAGGCCCAGGCCGCAGACAGCCGTGGCAACAACAATCCGAGAGAGACCCCCAGAACCAGAAGAATGAAAAGCATCAGGGGCAGACCCAGGAACGGGCTCCGGATGAAATTGTCCTTGATCATATTGTCGATCACCGAGGCCTGAATCTCCACCCCTGGAAAGATGCCGGAGAAGGGGGTGACCCGGAGGTCGTAGATACCCACCGCCGTGGCCCCTATCAGGACGATCTTGTCCTTCAGGACCCGAGCCGGCAACTGGCCGTCCAGCAAGGCCGCCGCGGAGTAAGTGGGAATCATCCCGCCGGGACCCAGATAATTGATCAGGACCCGACCGTGCCGGTCCACCGGGATGGTTTGTCGACCCAGGCGGATCTCCTCAACCCCCAGTTGGGACAAAGTTATGGCCAGGGGAGGAGTCCCCAGGAAATGGTCCATGGCGACCAGGGCCATGGGGGCAAAGAGGTCGGACCCATAGATGATGGTCAAGGGGAACCAGCGGACCCCGCCATCAGGATCCGGCACCATGTTGAAATAACCGCCCCCTGCCGAGGCCTGGATAAACTCCGGCAGGTTGAGCTCAATCCCGGCGGCGCCCAACAGGGGTATTTTAGAGGGCTCAGTATCCAGAGAGCGCACCAGGTTATAGGTGGCGGCCTGGACGAAGCTGGAGCCCTTCAGTCTCTCCGGTGGCGCTCCTCCGGCGCTGCCTCCCACCCCTCGGAAGAAGAAGCCCAGGATCGTGGGTGGGCCTTCTTTGATGACCTGCGCCAGTTGGCGGTCCACATCGACCCGCCCTTCTTCTTGAGTCAGCAGGTTCAGGATTTCCGGAGTCGCCACTCCTTTCCGGACCATCTCCTGGCGCAGGTTGGTAACCGCCTTAAGCCCCTCAGTCTGCTGTTTCTCGGCAAAGATGATGTCCAGCGCGATGACCCGGGGGCCGGCGTCTTTCACGGCCTTAATCAGTCGGGCAATGTCTTCCCGGGACCAGGGCCAGCGTCCTACTTTTTTCAAGCTGTCGTCGTCGATGGCCAGGATGACCACCTCTTGGGAGGGGGGGCGGCTTCCCCGGAACCGGAATTTCAGGTCATAGAGCTTAAGCTCGATGAACTCGACAAAGGTGGGACGCCAGAGCAGCAAAACCCACACCAGAACGATGGCCCCGACTACCCAACGAGTAATGGGCGATTTAAATAAGGCCGCTAAACGCCTGATCATGGCTCGAGACTCTCCGGCTCCTCAGGGTTTAACAAAGGTATGGTTAAGGTTAATAAGTTGGCAGAATAATACCCGGTTTTCGGGTGGAGGTGGTAGCTATTTTTTCTCTATAGTTGCGGTTGCCGAAAATGAGCCCAGGCCCCGGCGGGAGTGCCGGGGTGGCGGTAATCAATACAGGCCGACAACGGTTGCGCAAATCACGCCGCCGCCTCGACGCGGCCCTTTGGGGGCCGGACCGGGAGGGGTCCTCACACCCGGGGCTTGGCCCAGATTTCCAGGACGGAGAGCTGCAGGAAGCGCTTGGACGCGGCGCTGCGCACGATGGCCACCGTGTCCCAGCCCCGGGCGGTGCCGCCGCTGGCCACGACTTCCTCCCCTTCCGGGATCAGGCCGGCGTCCACCGCCTCCATGACGATCTCGCAGCAGACCTTGAGCCCCTGCCCCAGGCGCCGCAGAGTGCTGGCCATGATTAGGGTGGGGGCGCTCCCTTTGAATTGTTCGGCGATGCCGGCATCCAGGGAATGGGTGAGGATGGTGGCCTTGAGGACCTTGCCTCCCAGTTTGGTGATCTCCTGGAAGTGCTCCGGGAGAAATTCGTCGATATTGGGACCTTTGTAGCCCACGGAGTGGCCCACCACCACCAGGTTGGCGCCTTTGCCCGCCAAACGCCGGGCCGCCTCGGCGCCGCTCACCCCGGTGGTGGAGGCCACCACGGCGTGGCGCCAGCCTTCGGCCACCGCCTTTTCCAAAAGATCCTGACAGGCCGGGGTGTTCTCCGTCCCCACTTTATCGAAGTACCAGGTTTCTCTGCGGATCATGATCTGCTCCTTTAAGCTTTTAAGAGTAGGTCTATTTTAACAGATATCCAGGGGTTCCATTAGGAGAATTTCTGATCGGCGAGATTTGCCTGGGGAGACCAAAATAACGAGGCCGGGTGGTTTTCGGCTCACTGCTTACAGCTCACCGTTCGCTGCCAATAAATCGTCCGGCAGAAAGACCACTTCCCGCTCCAGAGCCACCCCCTGGGTGCGCCAGACCTCTTCCTGAATTTCCGCAACGAGGGCCTTAACCTGGCCCGCACTGGCCCGGCCCTGGTTGAGGATGAAGTTGGCGTGCTTTAAGGAGACCTGGGCCTCCCCCACCCGGCGGCCTTTGAGTCCGGCCGACTCGATGAGAAAACCGGCGGCGGGCGCGCCGGTCGGATTTTTAAAGACGCTGCCGCAGTTGCGGTAATTGGCCGGCTGCCGGGCTCGCCGGGCCGCCTGCAACTCGTGCAGACGCCGCTTGATGGTCTCAGCAGGGGCCGGCCTGGTCAGGACAAACTCCGCCTCCACCACCAGCCAGTGAGGAAAGTTGAGGAGCAGCGACGAGCGATAACCCAGGTTCAGCTCGGCGGTCTGAAATTCCAGGAGTTGCAGTTGCGGCGTGGCCACCCAGACCCGCTGCAGCACCCCGGCCAGGTCCAGGCCGTCGGCCCCGGCGTTGAGGCGCACCGCCGCACCCACGGTGCCGGGGATGCCCGCCAGAAATTCGAAGCCGGCAAAACCGAGCCCGGCCGCGGTCCGGGCCAACCTCGGCAGCGACACCCCGGCCCCGGCCCGGAGACGATCACCCTTTTGCTCCAGGCCCTGGAGGCTTTTTGCCAGGTGCAGGGTGATCCCGGGCAGGCCGGCGTCATCAATCAGGATATTGGAGCCCCGGCCCAGAAACCACAGGGGCCAGCCCCGGTCATAGGCCAGGGCCATGAGGCGGTAGACCTCCTCCAACCCGGCGGCCACCGCTAGATACTGCGCCGCCCCGCCGATCTTCCAGGTGGTCAGCGGGGCGAGGGGTTGGTTTTGCAGGAGGGCGCTTCTCATTTTTTGCCGGGCATCATTCAGAATGAGAAAGATCAGGTATTAAGGTTCACAACCTGAGCTTTTTTAGTCACCTTGACTCCCTTAGAGCGGGCTGACGTGTCGCTACTTTCCCCGTGGATTTTCTGGGGCGTTAGGGTAACTTTATACCCTAAGACATGAAGAATATCAGCCACTGTCCGCAGGGTAAGATTCCGGCCGCCATTCAGCAATTGGGAGACAAAGCCCTTGGTCTTGCCCAGGCGGTCAGCCAACTCTTTTCTGGATATCTTCTCGTTCTCAAGAAGCTCACAAAGTGTTTCCGTGACCTCCATGATCAAGTCTCCCTGAGCCATCATTCTGGCAAATTCCGGGTCTTCCAGGTACTTGTCAAGCAAGGTCTTTTCAGGTTCTTTTTTCGTATTCATCGCGAATCCTTATCATTCGATCAATTTCTTCGGGCTTAATTGAATCCCTTTGTTTAAGAAATCCATGCGTAATGATTACCCGGCCATCCGCAAGGAAATAACAGGGCATTCTGATTTGGGAGTCCTTGAACTCAAAAAATTCCTCACCTTCAATTTCTTGAACTTCTCCCGGTTAGTCACCCTTCCTTCATCTGCCAGGCGCTTTATTATTCGTAGAATTTTTTCCCTATCGACTTTGGAGAGACTATCCAGAAATTTCTTTCCGGGGCACCTGCCATTGGCGGTGATGGCGAGCTCAACCGTGTGAAATTTGCCCCTGTATAAAATCTCCCGCTTCGCCATGACAAGTAGTTTACATATACATAAACCATTGTCAAGAAAAAATCAATTTATCCATGGAAAAATTTCACTACCCTCTTCCTCCAATGAATGCTCTGCCCCCGCCTTGACAATCCCGGGGAAACCGGGTAGCTTTAGCCCATGAATTAAGGGGGATGGCATGGCCAAGCGGCGGTTTTGGGGGGTGGTGGCCGGGGTTCTGGTGGCAGCCCTGTTGATGTTGGCCGCGCCGGTTTGGGCCGAGGCCCCGCCCGTGGCTTACGTGAACTTGAAATACGATCTGGTGCGCCACGGCCTGGACAAGGGCTTCGTCTTCCGCACCTTCGACGACCCCCGCGACAGCTTCCTGCCCGACGTGGTGCGCAAAATCGCCTTCCTGCGCAAAGAGTCCAAGGACATCTATGCGAAATTCCTGACCCCGGCCGTGGCGGCCCAGGGCCGGGACTATCTCAGCACCCACCGCGCCGCCCTGAGCCGGGCCGAAGCCCAATACGGCGTGGCCCCGGAGGTGATCGTGGGCATCCTCACGGTGGAGTCCGGCCTGGGCAGCAACACCGGCAAGTATCCGGTCTTCAACGTCTTCGCCTCCCTGGCGGTGATGGATTCGCCTGAAATCAGCCGCGAACTGGGTTTGGAGTCGGCCGGCCGGGACCGCCTGAAAAAGAAGGCCGCCTGGGCCCGGCGGGAACTCCAGGTCTTCCTGGAATACTGCGCCGCCCGCCATCTGGACCCCTATTCCTATTGCGGCTCCTGGGCCGGGGCCATGGGCTTTTGCCAGTTCCTCCCCTCCAGCCTGAAGAGTTGCGGCGTCTCCGCCAGTGGCAAAGGGCCGGTGGACCTGTTCACCCACGACGACGCCATCTTTTCCATCGCCTGCTACCTGAAAAAGAGTGGCTTTAAGCTTCAGAACCGGGCTTCCTGGCGCCGGGCCGTGCTCAGCTATAATCACTCCGACGCCTACGCGGACACGATACTCACTCTGGCTGGTTGGTATTGACGGAGAGAATGAGTTTGAGGGAGGAGGCAGGGCCGGCGGCCCTGGCCCTTCCCCCACCTAGCCAACGCAAAGGGGACAACCATGGCTGTAGATGTGGGTATCGTTTTGGGCAGCGCCTCGGATTGGCCCGAGGTGGAGCCGGGGGCCTTATTATTAAAGGAGTGGTCCATCCCCTTTGAGGTGGTGGTGGCTTCGGCCCACCGGGCGCCCGGTCGGGTCCAGGCCTATGCCCGGGAGGCGGCCGGCCGGGGGGTCAAGGTCATCATTGCCGCGGCCGGCATGGCGGCCCATCTGGCCGGGGTCCTGGCGGCGGAGACCGTGCTCCCGGTCATCGGGGTGCCCAGGCCCGCCTCCCCTCTTCAGGGGTTGGACAGCCTGCTGTCCACCGTGCAGATGCCCCCCGGAGTGCCGGTGGCCACCATGGCCATCGGCAAGGCCGGGGCCAAAAACGCCGCCATCTTCGCCGCCCAAATCCTGGCCCTAAGCGACCCCCGGTTGCAGGAAGTCCTGGCGCAGCATAAGCAAAACCTGGAAAGCGAGGTGGTCCGGCAGGTGGAGCAGATCCCCAA
>JAPLJC010000154.1 GCA_026388765.1 Deltaproteobacteria bacterium | reverse complement strand
TTGATGGCCCAGCCGTAAGAACCGATGTTGGAGTAGCGGTTGGATTGGCCCGACTGACAGGGGATGGGCGCCACCCCAATCTGGTCGATGTCCGTGGGAGACCCGGGAGTTTTTTGGGTATCTTGGCCCATCATCTCCCTTAAATCATGCAGGCGCGTATCCCAATTTATCATAAAGAGGGCCTCCCCCCGGAAGAAAGCCTGCCGCAGAGGATCGCTGTCAGTGGAGGCGAATTGGGCCAGGTCTTTAGGCGCCGGGGCAATGGCGCCCTGCAGGCCTTTGAAGTCGGTGAGGGCGGCCAGGCAGGCGGCCCGATTCTTATCTTGGTGCAGCACCAGGCGGTTATTGGCATCGACGACGTCGCAGTTGTAACCCCAGAGAATGGGCAGGAAATCATTGAGAAAATTGCTGGGATGGAAGATCAAGCCATATTTGAGCGACCGTTCCTGGGGCATAATCTTGCGACACATGGCTTTTAACTCGTCCCAGGTGCGGGGTGGGGTCTTGAACTGGTAACGTTGCAGCAAATCCTGGCGATAAAACAGAATATTGCCCTTAATATAGGTGGGCACGGCCACCAGTTCCTTTACCGGCGGCCCCATAATCCGGGGCAGCGGCACCGAAAAGGCCGCAACCACGGACGGGGTCAAATCCGCCATCTCTTTCTTGGGAACGACCTTGGTGCGCTCCAATTCGTAAAGCCAGCCGTCCATCCCATAACGCTGCACCCAGGGGGCATCCAGGGAGATAATCGCCGGGATCTTACTTTCCGTGGCCAGGGCCAGGACATAAGGCTCCCAAGGCAACAAGGAGGGGGGCACGAACAGCCCCCTGAAATTCCGGTTAAACTCACTATAGATGGGGAGCTTGGTTTGTTGGGCCAATTCGGCGACCAGCATTTGGGTGTCGGGGTCCAGGGTATAGGTAATGGGCCCTTGGGACTGCTCCTCCGCACTCGAGCCGCACCCGAAGGCGGAGAGCAGCAAACAGGCGAACAGCAAGCCGATTATCTTGCCGTTAAGGATCTCCCGAGTCCTGGTGAGCATGGCCGGATTCACCCTGGCTGCTTAAGCCGATTGTTTTTGGGGAACATGATATCTAAATGAAAATGGTAATGCCCCCGTCGCATGGGGACCAGCAGGATTAAACAAAACAGGAGGCCTACGCCTTCAATTAAAAATATCCAACCATAAGCGTCATTCACCTTTCCCACAAGAGAAAAGATCTGGTCCTTAAGAATGCCCCCGGCCATCTCGCCGGCCGCCAGGGCCAGGCCGCTCACTAAATTCCAGAGGCCCATGAATATTCCCGAAAAGGCTGGATGAACAAAGCTCATGGTGAGGTGAGAAATCCCCACATTATACAAGCCCCGGGAAAACCCGAGAAGCCCGAGGACATAAAGGCTTCGGGTCAGGTCAGGTCTAAAGGCGGTCAAACTCAGGAGGGCAAAGGTCAGGGCGCCCAACAACAGGCTCAGGACCAAAATGGACCAGTCGCCCCGGCGGCTTCGCCGCACCAACAGAGACTGTCCTACCACCATGGCGATGATGACGCCGTAACTGGTGTAAATCCCGAACTTGTTGGTTTGGGCCAGCGGCAGGCCCCAGACCTCCCCCCCAAAAGCGGTGAGCAGAAAAGTCTGAATAGCCAGGAAGAAGATAGTAGCGCCCAAAAATCCAAAAAAACACAGGGTTTGCCGATGGCTGCCCAAAAATTTAAGTACCGGCCACAGATGTCGCTGCCGGTGCGCGTGGGGGGTAGGCCTCGTGGCGCAAGGAGGCTCCACGCCCCTGGCGGCCAACCAGGTGGTGAGGGCCACAATGAGGGTGACCAGGCCAAAAATCTTGTTTAGCCAATGCGGATCAGAGGTGGGGAGGACATCGATCAGGGCTGAACCGGCAATAAACCCGGCCAGAGTCAGGATCCAGACCACGGTCAGGGCTGAGCCCCTTTTTTGCACTTCGACTTGATCCACCAACAGGGAGTTGATGGCCGTGGCGGAGACAGTGGTGCCGATGCCAAAAAGGGAGAACAACAGCACTCCCAGGTAAATCAGGGTGCGGTCATGGGGAGCGGCCCCCAAAGCCTGGGCCCAAGGGGGAAAGAAGGGCATCACGGCCATGCTCAAGAGCATCCCGCCCCAAAGATAAGGGGTGCGATGCCGGCCGGCCAGAAGACGGCTATCGGAATAATAGCCGCTGACCAAACCTGCCGGGGTCATGACATGCTGAAAGGCAAAACAGAAAGTTACCACCTGCGCCGGCACTCCTAGTTCTACCATTAAAACCCGGTTGAGCACATTAACCAATAATACCACTAAAAGGGAAGTGGCAAACCTGACCAGCCCTAATTTTAGAACCAATGGCGAGATCATGGCATGAGATTAAGCGCCGCGCGGGCGAGACCCCGGCGGGCGATGAAGCTAAGATAAGAAATTTTGTGCCATTTTGCCAGCTAATCAGCTTCGTGATCAGACATTTAGATGGTTGATTAAGATCTACTGCCGGGCGGCGCCATACAGGTCCAGATGGGCCGCCACCATGCGCTCCCAGGAGAATTGCCGGACAGCAAAATCCCGACTGCGATACGGGTCCAGGCGAAACAATTGTCGCAGGCCCTGGCGCAATTCGGCATAGGAATGGGCCACGAAACCGGTTTCTTCGTGCAGCACGACCTCGGGGACGGCGCCGCGGCCATAAGCCAAAACCGGCGTGCCACACAGCATGGCCTCCAGCATCACCAGCCCAAAGGCTTCATCCACCTCCAGGGGGGAGACCAGGGCCTTGGCCCGCTTCAGGAGATCGACCTTGTGGGGAAAATCGGCGGCCCCCACATAGCTAATCCGGTCTCCGTCCAGATGGGGACGAATCTGTTGGTCGAAATAGGCTCGATCCGGAGTGAAGACTGGACCGGCGATCACCAGCCGTTCCCCCATTTCCTGGGCCAGCCGGATGGCGGTATGCAGACCTTTATCCGGATAGATGCGGCCCAGAAACAACAGAAAATCCTCTTTATCCGCCTGAAAGGGATAGTCCTCAGCCTTCAGGCCATGGGGAATCAGCCGGAGGCGGGGGTGCTGGCCCAACTGCTTGCCTTGAAAGGCGCTGACCGCCACCACATAGGCCCGGGGGAAATGGCGGAGGTACTCACATTTCATCGGAGTCAGGGGCGTATGGAGGGTGATCACCAGGGGGACGGCGGGGCAACTGACCGACCAGAAACCGGCGGCATTTTCCAGATGGGAGTGAATCACCTCGGGAGGTTCCGTCTGCAGATGCCCGAAGGCGAAAGCCAAATGCAGGTTTTCGGAAAACTTGTCCGGCGGCCAGAAGGCCTGGGCAAAAGGTCCCAAAACCGGGACCTTTAGAGTGGAGTCCCCGGCGGCAAATAATACCGTTTCGACATTTTGGGATTGTAAGCCACGGATCAAGGCGGCCACCATCAACTCGGTCCCCCCGTAGGTCACGGGAGGCACCGGAATCCAGGGCGGGGCGATCTGAGCCACTTTCATGCCGGGCTGACCTCACGCAGGGCGGTACGCACCTCAGGACAGGCGTCTAAGGGAGGCAGGCTTAAATCCCCCAAGTTGACCTGCAGCCATCCCAACCGTTCGGCCTTTCCCTGTTCATGGAGGGGAATACTCAACTTCGGGACAAAATTCTCAGGGAAGCTGGGGCCGATACCGGCCCTGGCCAAAACCTCCAGCAGGGTATGGAAGACATGGCCCGCCATCTGATCCAGACCGCGGCGGCGCGGCGTCGAGGTGAGCGGGGAATGACGATGGTCCATCCGGCCGATATACACCTGCACCAGATGATCGAGGTCAGCAGTGCCCGGCGATAATTGCAGCAGATCAAGGGCAAAGGACAGGAGAATCGCGGTCTCCACGCCATAGCCGCTCTTGAATGGCTGCCTGGTCCAATAGCGCAAAGTTCCGGCCATCTCTCCCGACAGCAAATACACCAGTTGCTGCAAGGCCTGGATGGCGGGATGGGGGCAGAGCGCCACCAGGGACCGAAACATGGTATTCAGTCTGCCGCCCCGGGGGCGCTGATAGACGACCTTGGCGGCCTCGACCTGTCGATACCGGAGGACGGCTCCCACCGGCCCCACCACCCAGCCGGGATGAAAGTATTGGGGGCGAATATCGGCATCGAGGAATTCGATCACGCTCCGAGGCTGGGTCACCCCGGCCCGGGTTACCAGGTGATAGAGCAAAGCCCGCATCACCGCGCCCTTGCCCACCGGGGCTCCCCTTTGATCCGGGGGGAGAAGTTGCCGGGCCGGGAAGATCGTGACGTGCGGAGCTGCCAAGGGGAGGCGGCTCAGCCGGCCTAAGCGTTGGCCACCGAAAGCAACCCAGATCTGATCGATGAGTCGTCCGCACAGAGGCTGCAAAATGGCCAACAACTGCTCTAAATTTTCAGCTTCCCGGGAGGTGCGCACCGGAAAGACGACGTGCACCGGCACCTTTTCCTGCTGTTTAATGGCCAGCAGCTCGTCAAGATTGAAGCCGTCGGCGGGCAGCAAGCCGAGGCGAGGCAGCGCGGCTTCCCGGGGCCATTCGGAGGGCTTGATCAGCTGCGGCGGTTCCGTCATGCTACCCCCAGATGGTTTTTCGGGCCTGAGCCGCCACCTCGGGTTCGGCCAGCCAACTTTGTAGCGCCTGCCATTGAGCCACGATATCCAGATATTCCCGGAAGACATTCTTGCCGGAGTGGCTCACCTGTTCCAGCAAGACCAAATTTTCCAGCGTCTGCCGGGCCCCTTGGGAGTCGCCCGCTGACAGATAATCCAGGGCCAGGCGGGTATGGCTTTGATAGGCGCGCATTTCAAGATCGTCTCCCAGGAAATTGCCCGGATAGGGCTGGAGATCCGCAGCTCTCACCAGGGTCAAACCCGGCCGCGGTTCTTGCTGCCGCAGTTTTTGCCGGGTGTAGGCAAAGCGCAGCAAATCCTGGCGCAGCCGGAGCCAGGTGGGATGGGGCTTATCGGGCGGCAGGTGGGTAATACTGAGTTCCTGGTCCAGAAAGAAAGGAATTTTTAGCAGGCGAGCATTAAGGACATAATCCACATCTTCTCCCCGGGGAATGGCCGGATCAAAGGGGACCCACCGGAAGACCCGGGAACTTAAAGCCAGGTTACCCCCCAAAGCGAGTGGGGTAACTGGCAGTCGAGGTGCGGCCAGCAATTGCGTGAAGGCTTCGTTCAGCCAGCTTATTTTGGGCCAATAACCGGCCCAGGGGGCCTGGGGCTCCGGCAGCAGCACAGCCCCCTGGGCATCCCGATAAATGCCGGCCAGCCCGAAGCTGGGATAGTCCCGGGAGAGCGTGGCAAAGTCCCGCTCTATCCTGGCCAAAAAATCCCGGTCGGTGATAATTTCATCGTCATCCAAGCTGATCAACACCTCGGCGGCGCAGATATTGGCCAGGACCAGGGTAAGATTGCGGATCTGGGCATAGCCGGAGAGAGAAAGGAGCGGGGTCCACTCCGGCCGGCCGTGTTGGCGAATAAAGTCTTGTAGAACTCGTAAATGCGAGGCCGAAAAGAAGGCCACCGGAAATGGCAGCGGCGGGGCCTGGATAAGGTCTTGCACCCGGCTTTCCACCGCCTTCTCCAAAGCCTGGGAGGCAGCCGCGGCCACCACTCCCACCTGCACCCCGGCGGAGACCAGGGGCGTCAGGCTTTCCAAGGTCCGCCTGAGGGTGCCCGGGCTATCCAGGGGGGTGGGGTGGTCATAGACCGCCTCTACCGGGCCCGCTCCCCCCGGATGGCTCCAATAAGTGGGGATGGCAACAAAATAACTTAGCGTGCCATGGCCCGATTGACCAAGAGGCAAAAACGGGTTAGCTGAAATCGGCTAACTCCTTGATTTAACTGGCGCGCCTGGCAGGATTCGAACCTGCGACCCACGGATTAGAAGTCCGTTGCTCTGTCCAACTGAGCTACAGGCGCTCTATGTTGAGGGCGCTTTGGTTTTTTCTTGAGGCAAGATTTTGGTCGATTATCGACATGATACGAAAATAGTCAGGTCCCTGCAACCTCAGTTGTTGCTCACGACCAATTGACCGCAGCCTGCCTTTCGGCCCATGTTGCTCCAGATCGCTTTGACGGTTAGGTTACGGCAAAATAAAAGGCTGGTCCGGGAGCGGTCCAGCCCATATCACTCTTTGCATTTGATTCGTTCTGCGGATGCTTGGGCAATTCTATCAGATCAAGACCCTTGAGGGTCGAGGTCGCTTTGTTCCGAATTCGCCTGCGACAGGTCGCGGTGGTTGCTCAAGGCCGAACATATCCCCGGCTGTCTGGCAAAAGAAAAGCAGGAAATTTCTCGCTTCCGAAACCCTGCATCCTTCAGCGCATTCTGGCTTCCGGCCTCAATAGCTT
>JAPLJC010000246.1 GCA_026388765.1 Deltaproteobacteria bacterium | reverse complement strand
GAACTCGACCCCCAGCGCATGCAGGAAGTCTTTTTGAATCTGCTGATGAACGCGACTCAGGCGGTCAATGAGCCCCCGGGAGAGATCAGAATCTCCGCCCGGGTCGACGCTCAGCAGCAGGAGGCGGTGATTACCGTGACCGACACCGGGGCGGGCATTCCCAAGGAAGAGCTGGACCGGATCTTCGACCCCTTCTTCACCACCAAGGAAGTGGGCGCCGGCACCGGCTTGGGCCTGTCCATCGTCTACGGCATCATCGAAAAGCACCACGGCCGCATCTCGGTGGAAAGTAAAGAAGGGGAGGGGACCAGGTTTACCATCCGGATGCCTTATAACCCCAAGGCCATGGCAGAGAGGGCCTCCTCATGAAGCGCGGCAAGATCTTGATCGTCGAAGACGAACTCATCGCCCGGGAAAATCTGGACCACGTCCTCACCAAAGAGGGCTACGACACGGTGGCGGTGGACAACGGCATCCGGGCCTTCAAGGAGTTGGAACAGCAGGAATTCGACCTGGTGCTCACCGACCTCAGGATGCAGCAGGTCGACGGCATGCAGGTCCTGGAGCGCACCAAGGAGCTTTATCCCGACACCGAGGTGGTGGTCATCACCGGCTTTGCCACCGTCTCCACCGCAGTGGAAGCCATGCAGAAGGGCGCCTACCATTACCTGCCCAAACCCTACAAGATCGACGAAGCGCGGATCCTGGTGCGCAAAGCCCTGGAAAAGAGAGGACTGCGTCTGGAAGTCACCGACCTGAAACGCCAGGTGCAAAGCCAGAAGGCCGTGCCTTTCCTGGTGGGCAAGAGCCCCCAGATCGAGGCCTTGAAACAGACCATCGAACAGATCGCCCGCACCGAAGCCACCGTCCTCATCTTAGGGGAGACGGGCACCGGCAAGGAGTTGGTGGCCAAGGCCATTCACCACCTGAGCCTCCGGGCCGAAAAGCGCTTCCTGGCCATCAACTGCGGCGCCTTCAGCGAGGAGTTGCTGGCCAACGAGCTCTTCGGCCACGAAAAAGAGGCCTTCACGGGGGCCCGGGGGGTCAAGAAGGGCCTGCTGGAAGCCGCTGCCGGCGGCACCGTCTTACTGGACGAAATCGGCGAAACGCCGCCCAGCATGCAGGTCAAGCTGCTGCGGGTCCTCCAGGAAAAGACCCTAATGCGGGTGGGGGGCACTTCGGAAATTCCCGTGGATATCCGGGTCCTGGCCGCCACCAATAAGGACTTGAAAGGCGAGGTGGAGCGGGGTAATTTCCGGCAAGACCTCTATTACCGCATCAACGTGGTCACCCTGCAAGTCCCCAACCTGACGGAGCGCCAGGACGACATCCCCCTCTTATGCCAGCACTTTCTGCGCAAGTTCGCCGAGGTTCAGGGGAAAGCGGTGGACCAGATCGCCCCGGCGGTCATGGAGGTCCTGCTGAACTACGAATTCCCCGGCAACATCCGGGAACTGGAAAACATCATGGAGCGAGCCGTGACCCTATGCAACGGCGTCGTCATCGAAATGACGCACTTGCCCCTCGATTTCCAGCAGCCCCAAATGTTCCAGATGCAGCGCCACCAGAAGCGGGAATTTCATACCCTGGAGGAAAACGAAAAGGAATACATCTCCTGGGTGGTCAAACAGGTCAACGGCAACAAGACCAAGGCCGCCGAAATTTTGGGCATCGACCGCGTCTCCCTCTGGCGCAAACTGAAGCGCTATGATTTGAATGGGGGGACGTAAAAGGGATATTTTGAGGGAGGGATTAGGGCCGCTGTCTGCCCCTCCCCTAAACTCTCCCCCAACCCCTGAAGAAATGTCGGGCAGGCGCTAGGCGCCATCTGGAGCTCCTGCCTTTTTCTCCCTCCCGGGGGTGAAAATCTCCCCTTGCCCCCCTTTGCCAAAGTGGGGTAATATCGTCTTACTGACTGCTGCAAGCCATGTATAAACAGATCTACTATCCCGAAAGCAGCTTTGGCGGCTTCACCGACCTGGACGGCACCATCGCCTTTTATAATCGGGTCAATGCCCTCCTGGGCCCGGACGCGGTGGTCCTGAACGTGGGCTGCGGCCGGGGGGCCTACGGCGACGACCCGGTCCCCCTGAGGCGGCAGTTGCTTATTCTCAAAGGCAAAGTCAAGAAAGTCATCGGCATCGATGTGGACCCCGCCGCCCGGGACAATCCCTTTGTGGATGAATTCCACCTGGTCACGAATGAGCCCTGGCCCGTGGCTGACGCGGCCGTAGACCTGATCCTGGGCGATTTTGTGATGGAGCATATCGCGGCGCCGGAGGCCTTTTTCGCCCAGTGCCGCCGGGTCTTGCAGGACGGCGGCTATCTTTGCCTGCGGACGGCCAACCGCTGGAGCTACGTGGGGTTAATCTCCCGCCTGATTCCTAACAAATTTCACCGCCGGGTCCTGGCCCGGGCCAAAGCCGATATTAAAGCAGAAGACGTCTTCCCCACTTACTACCGCGCTAACAGCATCCGCAAGTTAAGAAATTTGCTCGATGAATACGGCTTCCACCACGCCGTCTACGGCTATGAGGCGGAGCCATCCTACCTGTCGTTTTCCCGGCTGGCCTATTTTCTGGGGGTGCTGCACCAGAAACTGGCTCCGGGCTTCCTGCGGACAGCCATCTTCGTTTTTGCCCGGCTGGATAAAGCCCAATAGTGCGCGGCGCAGACGGGACACCCTTGCCACCGATCTTAGAAGAAAAAAGCCGGGGCCAGCGGCCCCTGGCCCCCGCTCAAACTCCCTTCCCCAACCCCATATATCTGTTAAAATCTGTTAAAAACCCTCCCTTAACTGCAAATAATTGAGATTTTTTGAGACCTTTTTTGGCGAGGTTGGGACACTTGACCACCCGGCCGTTTCGCCGGATGGTGGTATGCCGCAAATTTTGCCGCGGCCGTGCCGCTTAAAACCGGGGGCGTTCTGGGGGTAAGTTGCCTTATTTTCTGGTGAATCCGGGTGAGGGCCGCCGCCGTTGCGGAACAGAGGATGGCGGGGCAACCGGACTAGCTCACAGACGGAACCCCGT
>JAPLJC010000135.1 GCA_026388765.1 Deltaproteobacteria bacterium | reverse complement strand
AAGCCAGCGCCTTTCTCGTATGTGACCTGACCGCCCCCTGGGAGTTGGCCCCGATGGCGATCCCCAGCTTAATCAGATCCTGAACTTTTTGTCCCAGCGGGCCGGAGGCGCGGCAGGCTACCCCCAGTTGCTTATACTTCTCCATAATGTCTGGATGTTCCTTGGAGAACTCGTCGTAAATTCCGGGTAGATACATACCTCCTCCTTTGTTCTCAGGTCCATATTGGTTTCTTCAACCCCGATTAGGCCCGCCCGTCCCCATTGCTGGCCATGGTTTCTGAGCCGCCCGGCTCAGGGGCCCTTGCCAAAAGAACAGCGCGGGTAGCGGCATTCGGGACAGTCCCGACAAAGACCCCCATGGCCCAGCAAGGCCAGCTCCGACTTACCGATCCGCTCCCCCGCCAAAATGCGGGGCAGGACCAGATCCAGCACCGTAACGCGATGATGCAAGGCACAGGCAGGAACCCCAAGGATGCAAACATCTTGACTGGACGCCACCAAAAACATGGCTCCCGGCAATACCGCCGAACCGTAGTGGAGTTCTTCCGCCCCGGCCTGCCGAATCCCCTGGCGGGTTACGTCATCCGGGTCCACGCTCATGCCTCCGGTGAGCAGCAGGAGATCGCAGCCCCCGGCAATCTGAGACCGCACCGCCTCGGCGATCAGGTCGGCATTGTCAGGGACGCAGTCAACCGCACCCACTTCCGAACCCAGACTCTGCACCTTCGCTAACAAGATAGGTCCGAAACCATCCTCAATCAAGCCGTCATAGACTTCGCTCCCCGTAATCAGGAGGCCCACCCGAGCCCGGCGTAAGGGTTTAACGGCGACCACCGCGCCGTTCTGCCGAGCCACGGCTGCCGCCCGCTCGATGGCAACTCGCTTCATGACCAGGGGGAGCGCCCGGGTGGCTGCGACTAACTCCCCTTCCTTCACCAGAGTGTGGCTGTGGAGGGTGGCGCACATAACTTCATCGATTAGGTTAAAGGCAGCCAGGGCCGGGATATTTACCTGGAGCAAGCCGTCTTGCCCGGCGAGCAAATTGATCTTCCCTTCCCGCGGCTCGTTTCTCCAGACGATACCCTCTCCGGCCAGCGCCCCGGCAAGAATGGCCGCGGCTTCGTTCTCATGGATTTCATCCTCCGCCAGGTCGAGGACATAGAGATGGTTTTTCCCCAACCGCTGCAAATGGCAAAGGTCTTCATGGCAAACGACGTGACCCTTTAGAAAGGCCGGTCCTTTGAATTTACCGGGGCGAATTTCCGTTATGTCATGAGCCAGGGCGCTGCCCACCGCTTCTGCCAACGGGATAATCTTAGACACCGCACGCTCTCCTTTCATTCCTGGAAATTTGATGGAAGCTTGGTGGCGCAGCCCCTATCGACTTCTCTTGGACCTCGATCTCGTCCGCCCGGCCCTGACTCCAGGTCCGTTACCGGGCGCCAATCCATGCCCGGCCAGGTGATTTCGTGGGCCTCGCGGAAGTAAGCTCGGCCCGCGCAGGGAGCACAAAGGGGACTTTCACCCACCATTATCTCACGGCGATCCCGCACCACCTGTCCGCACCGGGAACAGGAGACTTTGCTATGGCTGGGTCCCGGCAGGTCGGACTCACTGACCTCGATCCGCACTTCCTCGACTCTGAAGAGTTCCCTATCGGGCATACGTTTGTAAGCTGCCAATTGCTGCGGGTATTTTCCTGCCACCTCAGGAGCATAGCTGGCAGCCAGGTGGCGCGCTTCTTCCGTCGAAACCACTCGGAAGGCTTTCCCGGTCTGAAGATTCACAAAGCTCGCCGCCATGATCCCATAGTCCACGAATTTAAGGGAGCGCCTCCCCAGTTTGGCGCCGGTGACGTGGGCCACGGCGTCGGCCGCGCAGCGGTCCATCTCCACGTAGACGATCAGCTTCTTGATCTGTTCCGGGCTGGCGGGATTATCCAGGCCGATGAGGCGACACCCGAGGATGGCCATCCTAACCCCGACCACCTGGCCGGGGCACAGATGGCCATGCGCTGCGGCTGAGGATGCCAGTAAAGATTCAAAATTCTCCATGTTTCGTCAGTCCTTTCA
>JAPLJC010000085.1 GCA_026388765.1 Deltaproteobacteria bacterium | reverse complement strand
AGATCGGGGTGGGACCCGGCTCCATCTGCACTACCCGGGTGATCGCCGGGGTGGGGGTGCCCCAGCTCAGCGCCATCCTGGATTGCGCCAAGGTGGCCCGCGAGGCCGATATCCCGCTGGTGGCCGACGGCGGCATCAAGTTTTCCGGGGACGTCACCAAGGCCCTGGCCGCCGGCGCCGATGTGGTGATGATCGGCTCACTCTTCGCCGGCACCGACGAGAGCCCGGGTGAGACCGTGATCTTCCAGGGCCGCAGCTACAAGATCTATCGTGGGATGGGGTCGATGGAGGCCATGAAGACCGGCAGCCGGGACCGCTATTGCCAGGAGGACGTGGACCTGGAATGCAAACTGGTGCCCGAGGGTATCGTCGGCCGGGTGCCGTCCCGGGGCAAGCTTTCGGACGTCATCTACCAGCTCATGGGCGGCCTGCGCTCCGGGATGGGCTACGTGGGCGCCCAAACCATCAGGGAACTGCAGGAGCGGGCCAGATTCATCCGCATCAGCCCCGCCGGCCTCAAGGAATCCCACGTCCACGACGTCATCATCATGAAGGAAGCGCCCAATTACTGGGTGGATTAGAGCAGTGAGCAGTGAGCAAAAGGTAGGGGCACAGTTTGCTGTGCCCTTTTAGGGTGGATACCGGGGTCCGCTCCTACAGCGGAAAATCCCGCAATACCTGAAAAAGTTTATCCTCCCGGCCACCGAAGAAATGGTCGGTTCCGGCGATGATGATGATCTCGGGCGTTGCCGCGGGCGCTTCTCCCTCGGCGGCCACCAGCCGCCGCAAA
The DNA here is from genome assembly GCA_026388765.1 of Deltaproteobacteria bacterium. Lineage (GTDB taxonomy): Bacteria > Desulfobacterota > Desulfobaccia > Desulfobaccales > 0-14-0-80-60-11 > JAPLJC01. The sequence continues at coordinate 13,152 of JAPLJC010000085.1, read as the reverse complement.
TCCGCTAGTGGGCAAAGGTCGTCGCGGTCGCCCGCCACCACCAGCCGGAGGGCGGGCACCCGGGGCAGCCAGGAGAGGTCCATGAAGTTGATGGGCGGCGCGATGAAGACTGCCCCCTGGGCCGGAAGCCCCTGAAGCAGGGCCCGGCCCGCCACGAAGGCCCCGAAGGAATAACCCACCAGATAGTGCGGACCGGGGCTCCGGGCCTTAAGGAAGTCCAAGGCCGCGGCTACGTCAGCCACTTCAGCCTCACCACCGCCATAGGTTCCGGTACTGCGATTAACTCCCCGGAAATTAAAGCACAGGGTGGCAAGGCCGCGGGTATGGAAGGCCCGTTCCGCGGTCCAGACCACGTTGTTGCTCATGGAGCCGCCGAACAGGGGGTGGGGATGGGTGATGACCACCCCGGACCCTCCGGCTCCCGGTAAAAAGCGGCCTTCCAGGGTGACGTCCGGGCCAGGGATGATAACTGTATCGGGCATGGCAGGTCCTGATAGCCGCAGGCTTTAGCCTGCGCCGCCAATTTTGTTAATGGGAGCGGAAACGAGATTACTTCCCCCTCACCCTCTCCCCCATTGGGGAGAGGGGATAAAGAGGGAACTCCATTTCTGCAACCATTAATAATTTCTAAGACAAATTTTGGCGCCGCGGGCCGCCATATAACTGGTGCGTGGAACGCACCCTACTTACTGCTCACTTTCTTGGCGGCCTGATAGATATCCGTAATGATCCGCGCCGACAATTGCTCCATGGCCCGGCTCATGGCCTGGGCCAGGCCGCCGGGGGTCTTTTCGGTGAGCGGTTCCGCGGCCTGGTATTTTTTCTGGAAGAGCACCCGCCTGGTGATCTCGTTTTCGCTGGTGTCCAGCAGGGTGATATTCAGGGCCAGGGAGGCCTGCCAGATCTCCCCCTGGTCAATCTCTTGCATCTCCTCCACCCCGCCTTCCAGGGCAAACCTGGCCTTGGTGGGACTGTCGGTGCTCAGCACCGCCTTGAAAATCCGGGCGTTCCGTAGATCCCGGGTCAGGTAGTCGGCGACCAGGTATCCCGGGTTGACCCGCCAGCGGCTGTAGTTGTAGGTCTCACTCTTGTAGGGATCGGTGCGGTACACCATGGCCGTGGTGTTAAAGGCCTGGCCCACGGCGAAGGGCTCGACCTTGAGGCTGTCAGCCAAGGGCGCGGCCTTGACCGGCGGGGCCGGATAGTCTAACAGGTATTGCTGCACCAGCATGGGGGGCTTGCCGCAGCCGCACCACAGCAGCAATGAGATCAGGAGGCAGACGGTTGTCACCAGGGACGGAATGACGCTTCGATGGCACGCCGGCTTGGGCATCTTCGCAACCTTTCAACTCATGGATAATCAGGAGGTCATTATAATCCCCCCTGCCCCCCTTTAGAAAATGGGGGTATTGCCTCTTCGCTATCTTTCATTTCTTTAGCTGACGGCTGCAAGCTGATAGCAGACAGCTATTACTCTATTCATTAAACCTTTTCTTGGGCGGCTGGCCGAAGAGGAGGTCCTGAGGACGTTCATTGATACGGTTTACAAAGGCCTCCAGTTTCTCAGAAGTCTGCCGCAGATTCTCACTGGTGGCCTTAACCTCGTTGGCAATGGTCTGGGTCTTGCCCATGGCCTCCCGGAGGTTCAGGGCCCGAATCTCTTCCTGCAGCGTGATCACGAAGGTCTTAGTCTCCTTAAGGGTGTTCCTGGCCTCCAACATGACATCTTCGAGCCGCCCCGCGGCAATCATCTTATCAATCCTTTCGGAAGAATTTTTCAAATTGCCCGTGAGGGCCTGGACGTTGGCCATGATGGCCTCCATGTCCTTGCCCTTGAAAAAGATTTCGATCTCGGCGGCGGTGGATTTGAACTGGCTAAAGACGGCTTGGGTATCCAGTTGGTTGAATTTTTCCACCACGGAGTTGAGCCCGGTCATGATCTTGGCGATCTCCGAGGGATGGGAAGGGATGATGGGATATTCCGAAGGAAAGCTGACCTTGGGAGCTAGGTCCAGCTCACCCGCTTTTAGCCGATCCAGCTCGACGAAGACCATGCCGGTGATTCCCGCCATTTTCAGCTGGGCAATCGTGGTCTCGGGCAGGTTTTTATCCCTTAGATTGATCTTCATGACCACGGCGATGAGGTGGTTGTCCGGGGCCACGCTGATCTGCTCCACCCGGCCCACCTCCACTCCGCGGTATTTGACGATGGAGTCCTTCTGCAGGCCCTGGACCGATTCGTTGAAGTAGGTGACGTAGAGATTGCCTTTCTCGAAATACTTGGTGGCTCCCACCCAGATGATGGCCACCACGATGATGATTATCCCCAGGCTGACAAACAGCCCCACCATGAATTTGGATGTCTTGCCGGCCATTTACGCGCTGACCTCCTTTGCCTCCAAGGGCTGTCGGTTGAAGAAGCTGGTTACCCGGAGGTCCGGGGAATGCTCCTTGAGGTCCTTGGGGTCGCCCATGGCGATGATGCCTTTGGCGCTTTTGTCCAGCATCACCACCCGGTGGGCGATATTGAAGATGGATTGGAGTTCGTGGGTGACGATCACCATGGTGGTGCCCATGCCGGCGTTGATGGCTTTGATCAGATTGTCCAGCTCTACCGAGGTGATGGGGTCCAGGCCGGCGGAAGGCTCGTCGAAAAAGAGCACGGTGGGGTCCAGGGCCATAGCCCGGGCCAGGCCGGCCCGTTTCTGCATGCCGCCGGAGATTTCTTCCGGCAGGTGGTTCTCATAGCCGGCCAGGCTGACCAGCCCGAGCTTCATCTTGACGACGGACCCAATGGCGGCCGGGGACAGATCGGTGTATTCCTGGAGGGGCAGGGCCACATTTTCCGCCAGGGTCATGGAGCCGAAGAGCGCCCCCGACTGAAAGAGAACCCCGAAGTCCATGCGCAACTTGCGCAACTTCTTTGCACTCCTGGAATTGACATCAACCCCATTGATTAGGATCCTGCCAGTAGGAGGCCGGTAGAGGCCGATCAGGTGCTTGAGCAGGGTGGTCTTGCCGCAACCGCTGCCCCCCAGAATCACCAGGATCTCGCCTTTGAAGACCTGGAAACTGACGCCGGCGAAGATGGTATCGTCGCCAAAGCGGGCCGTCAGATTTTCCACTTCAATGACCGGAATCTTATCCACTAGTAAAAATCCTTACCGGATGTAATGCAAAACCAGGGCGAAGGCCGAGTCGGTGACGATGATGAGGAAGATGCCCGCCACCACCGCCGAGGTGGTGGCCGAGCCGACGGCCTCGGCGCCGCCGCGCACCTGGAAACCCCGCTGGCAGCCAATGCCGGCCACCAACAGGGCAAAGACCACGGATTTGACCAGGCTGGAGAGGATGTCGAATAATTCGATGGCCCTCTGGCTCTCGGTGACGTAAGAATAAACCGTCAGGTCCAGACCCAGGACCCCGATGATCAAGCCGCCCAGCAGGCCGAACAGGGTGGCGTACACGGTGAGCAACGGCACCACCAGCATGGAGGCCAGGACCTTGGGGATGGCCAGGAAGCGGACCGGGTCGAAGCCCATGGTCACCAGGGCGTCCACCTCTTCGTTGACCTTCATGGTGCCGATCTCGGCGGCGAAGGCCGAACCGGAGCGTCCGGCCACCAGGATGGCGGTCATGATGGGTCCCAGTTCCTGGACCATGGCCACGGCCAGTAGCGAGGCCACGTAGATGTTGGCGCCGAACTGCTTGAGCTGGAGCGACGACATGAAGGCGAGGATGAGGCCCAGGAGCAGGCCGATGAGGCCGATGATGGGCAGCCCGTCCACCCCGGCCCGCTTCATGTAGAACAGGACGTCACCCCAGCGCACCGAGCGGGGATGCAACAGCACGTACCATAAAGAGGTGAGCAGATCGCCCAGGAAGGTGATGACCTGAACCAGATCGCTGGCAAATCTTATACTGGCTTCGCCCAACTGGTCCATGAAACCGGTGACTCGTTCCTCAGGGATCAGGGGTGGCCGGGTGAGCGTCTCGGGGTCGATGAGGTCCAGGATGCGCCGGGCTTCCTCGCTCAGGTTGAGTAAGCGGCAGGGAATGGCCCGAGCCTGGGATTCGCCTTGCAACTGAATCAAGGCCAGGGCCCCGGCGCTGTCCAGGTACTCCAGGCCGGCCAGATCGACGGTGAGCCCGGCGGGGCGCAACTGCTCCAGCCGCGACTGAAGTTCGGCCTGCAAGGCGCTGAGGTTATCCAGGGCCAGCCGGCCGGAGAGGGTCAGGGTGATCTCCTGGCCGGGTTCCCCCTTTACGCCAATGGCGTGCTGGGCCGGTAGTTTTTTGGCGGGTTTCATCAGTTGCCGGAGTGCCTGGGGATCGGCTCCGAGTATTACCGTTTAATATTAAAGTTAATGTCCTGGAACTCTTTTTCCGTCAGGCCCCAGCGGTCATGTGCATCTTTGGCGCTCAGGCTCAAGACCATAATACCCACTAAATCCTTATCGTGCAGCAGAGGAAGGAAAATGAGGTAAATCTGGGAACCATCCTGCAAATATAACCGCTGCTGATTAATCTGGCGATTTTTCAGGGTCTGGGCCACCCCTTCGTACTGGGCATAATAGCCCATGGCCTCAGCTTTAAACGGGTAAACCGTCATGGTCTCGCCGTTTTTATCCAGGATACCGATACGGAAAGGGCACATTCGGCACAATTTGAGCGCTTCCGGCTCAATATGCTTTAAGGTTTCATTGAGTGCGGCCACATCACCCTTGACTATCGCCCCCACCACCCCTTGACAGAGCCGGTCCAGGCATTCCTGCACTTCTTTCTTAAAAGCGGTCGCCGCCGGGCTTAACGGGGGTTCGGCGGCCTGACAGCCGCTCAAAACCATCAGGAGGAGCAGCAAAAAGATGGACCAGCCATTTAAGCGCCAGATTTTACTGATAAAATATTGGTCTCTCATGGACCCTCCGGAGGAAAAGTTCGGTCACGATCACTTATTCAGTTCCGGTCCCCCGGCCGGCAATTTTTGAAATTTATCATTTTATCGGGGCATTGACTACTGGCATTATTGCGACACTCAGGCCATTTGCCCCAAAGTCGGACAATTTCTTGAGCTCCAGGGTTTAAGGCTCCTTCTGGCCTCCCACTCAGGAGAAAAGGCAGGTTATTTTCTTGTTTTTGCTTTTAGAGACATTATGTTGAAAATTGTGGAGTTATGGTCACCTCTCAAAAGGAGCAGCAGCATGGATACGGGAAAAGGGGCACTTTGGCACGACCTATCCGGGACCGCTCATCGTCCGGGGCGGCGCTTCCTCGCCTTAATCGGACTGTTACTGGCCGCGTTCTGGGCCCTGGACCTGGGCCTCCTGGCGACTCCGGGAGGAGCGCAACCACGCCGGCCCGCCCAGGCGGCTGACCATCGCCCGGTGGCTACGGCGGCCCCGGACAAGCAGTTTACCATCGTCAAAATAGAACCGGACGCCAAGAGTGAAGAGGTCCGCATCTTCTTCAGCAAGCCCGTCCCTCTGGCTGGTTTGCAGGGCAACCTGCGCCTTTTGCCGCTGAGTAAAATTGACTGGCGCAAATCCGCCATGACCCGGGAAGGCCAGCTTACCTTAAAAGGCCGCTTCAAGTTCGGGCTGGGCTACCTGGTCAACTTGCCGGAGAACTTCAAGTTGGTCGGCCTGACCTATGTGCCCACGGTCACTTCCTTTTTCATGCCCGACCGGCCGCCCAAGGTGGAATTCGTCGAAAAGAAGAGCCTCATCGAACGGGACAGCCGGGAATTGCTCCATGTCCGGGCCCAAAATGTCAAGTCCCTGATGCTGGAAGGCATCAGGATTCCACCCCTGCTGCTGCCTCAGGCCCTGGCCGTGGAGGATATCCCGGCCGATTGGGACCAGGCCCTGGCGGAGTTCAAGACCGGGGCTGAGGCCCTCAAGAAGCTGACCCAGGGCAATAAGGCCCTGACCCCCTTTCTCCTGGAACCTTTTGCGGAAAAGCAACTCTTTCCGGCGGCCGGCGAAAAGAACAAACCCCTGGCCGTGTCTTTGCCTCTCGGCTTTCGCCGGGACAAGGAAGGCGGAGCCCTGGAGCTTATCCGGGTGGGCGAAGAGCAGGTCGATAATGACACGGCCACCGAACCACGGGTCTTTCGCATCACTGACCTGGGCCTGACTTACAAACTCGGGAGCAACCAGGTGCTGCTGTGGGTCTCCTCCATCAAAAATGCCACCCCGGTGGCCGGCGTGCAGGTGGTGGGCTGCACTCGGGATCTGGAAGTCTTTCCCCTGGGCCAAACCGATAAGGACGGCATTCTCATTTTTCAGAAAAAAGAGCTGGAGGGACTGTCTCTGAAGACCGTGGGAGACTTCCACCCGGTGAAACGAGTGGTGGGCCACGAGCAACTGGTCGGCCTGCTGGCCGGAACCGCCACCGACGTCTCCTACATTCTACTCAAACCCGGAGAAAGCCTTAAGCCCGAGGGAATCTGGCAGGTCCGGGCCGGGGCCAAGGTCCGCCGCCTCAAGGGGCAGGTCTTCACCGAGCGGGGGGTCTATCGACCCGGGGAGACGGTGCACTTCAAGGGTCTCGTCAGAGAATACCTGCAAGGGCGCATCGTCTCGCCCCAGGGAGACGGGTGCTCTTTTGAAATCACCAGTCCTAAAGGGGAAAAGGTCTTTTCCGGAGAGGAGACCCTGTCGGATTTCGGCGCGGCTTCCGGCGAGGTGACCGCAGCCGGCCACTGGCCCCTCGGTACTTACACCCTGACCATGACCTTTGGCCCCAAAGAGGAGGAGTCCCCAGCTGCTGCCCCCGTGCGGCGGGAGCGCTCGGATTCGGATGAGGATGAGGATAGTACTGATAATAATCCCAGTAATGACGAGGCTGCTAAAGGGCCAAAAAATGAGGTCGCATGTACCTTTCAGGTCCAGGAATTCAAGGCGCCGCGCCATTTTGTGGAAATTGATTTTAAGCGCCTGACCCGGACCGAAAGCGGCTATATCAATCAGAAACTCCAGCAGGAGTTTGTCAAGATCGGCCTCAGCGGCGCTTACTATGCCGGCGGGCCGGTGAAACACGGCCAGGTGCGCTGGAAAGTGCATAAAGCCAAAACCAGCTACCGGGTGCCCGGTTTCGATAATTTCGATTTCGGCTATAGCCGGGAAGAGCCGGGCGAACTCATCGAGAGCGGCCAGGCCATTCTGGACGAAAAGGGCCGCACCGAATTGGAATTCCCCCTGGACCGGGAGGTCTTGTCAGGCGCTTCCGGCTACCTGGTGATTGCCACGGTGGTGGATTTTGATGGCCGGGCCGCCTCCAACAGCAAGGATTATCAGGTGGAGCCCGATTATCTGGTGGGCCTCAGCAGCCACCCCGAGGAGGTGACGGCCGCTGCAGAACAGGTCCTTAAAGTGGTGGCCGTGACCAAAGACGGCAAGCAAATCACCAAGGGGCAAATTCGGGCCGAGGTGCTGGAGAAGAGTTACGCCTATGTGGCCAAAAGAAACGAACAGGGCGACGTTTACTGGTCGGACCAGGAAACCTGGCGGAAGACCTACGCCACCGACTTGCCCCTGGAGAAGGGCGAGGTCACCTTCCGGTTCGATTTCGGCTGGTACGGCCGCTACAAGGTAGCCTTCACCTACCGGGACGACCAGGGTAGGAGCTTCGCTTCGGCCACCACCTACCAGGTGATCGGCGGCGGTCCTTATGAAGAGCGCGAAAGCCGGGAAAAAGCCTATCAGGTCTTGCCCCTGGCCGCGGACCGCCCGGCCTATGAGCCGGGCCAGACAGCCAAAATAACCTTTAAGCCCAAACGGCCGGCCTCCTGCTACCTGGTCACCCTGGAGCAGGAGGGTCTGCTGCAGCACCGGGTGATAATGGCCAAGAAAGATTTGAAAGATCTGGAGATCCCCATCCTGGCCGAGTTTGCCCCCAATGTCTATGTTTCCGTGCTGGCCCTCACCCCCCGGGGAGAGTTCCCGGTTTTCGCCGGCCGCTACGATACCGAGGCCCCGGGGTTTTACTGGGGCAACCTCAATCTGTCGGTGCGCCAGGAGGTGGAGCACCTCCAGGTCAAAATCAGTCCGGAGGTCAAGGACCTCAGGGCCGAGCCGGGGGCCAACGTGACCCTGGACTTCACGGTTCTCAATCAGAAAGGCCAGGGGGTGGCAGCGGAGATGGCGGTGGCGGTGGTGGATGAGGCGGTGCTGGCCCTCACCGGCTTCAAGACCCCCACCCTGGAGCAGTTGACCCGCTTCGACGGCCCCTTGGGGGTCTTTACCTTCGATTTGCGGGCCTGGCTATTGCACCAGACCCCGTATTACCTGGCCCGGAACGACCCCTTAACCGGCGGCGGCGGCCTGAATGCCGCCATGATGGCCAAACTTAGGCGCCGCTTTGAACCGGTGGCTTATTTCAACCCGGCCCTGCGCACCGGCCCCGATGGCCGGGCCCAGATATCCTTCACTCTTCCGGACAACATGACCAGCTACCGGATTTACGCGGTGACCGCGGACCGGGGCAGCGGCTTCGCCAGTCCGGAGCGCTCCCTGGTGGCCACTAAGGATTTTTATCTGGAACCGGGCCTGCCGAGCTTCTTCAACCAGGGGGACCGCTTCAAGTTCCAGGTAACCGCCTTTAATAATACCAAGGCAGGCGGACCCCTTAAGTTCAAGGTCACGTCCGAGGGCGGCCTGTCCTTGCAGGCCGGAGAGGTTTCACAGCCGCTCAAGGCCATGGACAGCCTGGCGCTCACCGTCAGCGGCACCGCCACCCAGGCCGGACCGGCGACAGCCCGTTTCGGGGCGGAATTTCAGGGACATGCCGATGCCGTGGAACTTAAGTTACCGATTAACTCCGGGCTTATCCGGGACACGGCGATTTTCTTCGGCACCCTGTCGGGGCCATCCCGGGTCAAAGTCGGCCTGCCCCCGTACCTGACCGGGGAGGCCGCCCTGAAAATCAACCCGGCAGAGGTGCAGGCGGTTGTCACCCTCTCCGGCTCGCCCTTCTTGCGGCTGAGTGAAGCCATGCGCTATCTTCTCACCTATCCCTACGGCTGCGTGGAACAGACCAGCTCGGGGGTCCTGGCCCTGGCCGCCTTGCGGGGCGTAATCCAGGACAACCAGGTGCCCGGCCTCAGCCTGGAGGAAGTGGATAAGTACCTGAGCCGGGGGGTGCAGCGGATCTTGAGCATGCAGACCGATACCGGCGGCTTCAGCTACTGGCCGGGGCAGTCCGAGACCCATGGCTGGGGTTCGATTTACGCCGGGGCGGCCTTGAGCCTGGCCAAGAAAAACGGGCTGGAGGTGCCCGATGGAGCAATGGAGAAGACGCTGAAGTATTTTCAGGAACAGCTGAAAAATCCTAAAACCCCGGTCTCGGCCGAAGCCTTCGCCGCCTATATTCTGGCCCTGAACCAGGCGTTGGAACGGGACGTCCTCACGGGTTTGCAGCGAAATTATGACAAGTCCAACCGGGAAGGCAAGCTGCTGCTGCTCCTGGCGGCCCGGGAGGCCAACTTGCGGCCACTGGGCGAAATGCAGAAGGACCTCAAACCATTGTTAGGCCCGGACAACGCCAAAGAGACCTCCTGGGGCTGGGATGAATTCAACGCCCAGGCCCGGGGCCCGGCCCTGGCCCTGCTGGCGGCGAAAGCCATTATGCCGGACGATCCGCTCACCAAGCAGGCCGCGTTACTACTCTTGGGCGGCCTGGACCAGCAAGGCATCTGGACCTCCACCAGCAGCACCGGTTGGGCCTTGTTAGCCCTGGAGGAATATTTTAAAGGCCAAAAATTCGCCGCCGCGCCCGGAGAGGTCACCATCAGCCAGCCCGGCGCCACTACGAAGCAGCAGCTTAAACTCGATCCTCGGGGATTCCGCACGTTTAGTCTCAATCCCCAACTCCTCCTGAAAAACCCGGTGGTGGAGGTCGAGGCCGCCTCCGGTCCCACCTGGCTCTACAAGCTGGAGTTGACCGCGCCCAGGTTGGATCTGGCCGGCGCCGGGTCCGACCAGGGCTTCAAACTCAGTAAAACGATTATCAACACCGATGGTTCCCCGGAGATCAAGGTGGGTGATCTGGTGAAGGTCACGGTCGTGGTGGAGGCCGCCAAGCCCCAGCGTTATGTGGTGCTGGATGACCCGCTGCCCGCCGGGCTGGTGGCGGTCAACACCGCCCTGAAAAACGAGGCGGCCACCCTGCCGGAATCAGATGAGGGAGGCGATGGTGAAGCGGTGAGCTACGTCACCGCGGACGGCACCCTGCTTTTCTATCCGAATTTCTTTGAAATCCGGGATGACCGGGTGTTGGCCTTCCGGGATCGGCTCTACTCCGGGAAATACCGCTTTGAGTATTACGCCCGGGCCGTGTGCGAGGGGCAATTCCTGGTGCCGGCCACCAAGACGGCCGCCATGTATTCCCCCGGGGTGCACGGCTATACCGCCCAAAGCGAACTGACCGTCAAGGCGCGTTGAGTTTGGTAGGGCGGGCGTCCCGCCCGCCACATTTTAGGCACAGGCGGGACGCCTGTGCTACCAAAACGGGTGGCACAGGCTTTCCAGCCTGTGCTCCAGCACCGGTAAGATGCCGGTGCCACCAGGGTAACCAGATGCCATTAGGTCCGATATGGCAATTTTTGCCGGCAAGGCTGCGGCAGCTCAAGCGGCGCTGGTGGCTGTGGCTGGCGCTGGGGCTGCTTCTCGGCCTCGGGTGGCACTTCGAGGCTGCCTCTCGCTTTGACCGGGCCGCCCTAACGCCGACCCCGGGCCCCCTGGTGTTGGACCGCCAGGGGCGGATCCTGCGATTGGGGCTCGAGGCTCAAGGCCGCAAGTTGATTAAGCTGCCCCCGGACGAACTTCCGGAAAAGGTAGCCGCGGCCTTCGTGGCGGCCGAAGACCAGAGATTCTGGCGGCATCCGGGCGTCGACCCAATGGCCGTGCTGCGGGCCTTGACCGGCAATCTGAGCTCCGGGCGCATCACCTCCGGGGCCTCCACCATCACCATGCAGCTGGCGCGCCTGACCTATCCGGGGCGGCGCACTTATTACCGCAAGCTGGTGGAAATGCTGCGCAGCCTCAGGATTGAACAGGCTTTAAGCAAAGAAGAGATCCTGCGCTGCTATCTGGACCGGGTGCCCATGGGTAATAATCTGATGGGGGTGGAGTCCGCGGCGCAGCTCTATTTTGGCAAAGCGGCGGCCCAATTGTCCGCCGGAGAAGCTTCCCTGCTGGCGGCCCTGGCCCGGGCCCCGGGAACCCTGAACCCCTATGGCCCGCACCTATCCCGGCTGCGGCAGCGCCAGGGAAGGGTGCTGCAGCGCCTGGCGCAATTGGGCCGGCTCAGTTCCGGCGAGCTGGCGGCCGCGGCCGCCGACCCCATCAGACTCCAGGAGACCCGGAGTCGGGTTCCGAGATTCCCCTTTGAGGCGCCCCACTTTACCAACCTGGTCCTGTCTCAAATTCCCCCCGCAGAAGCCGCCGGGACCATAAGAACTACCCTGAATCTGGATTTGCAGCGGCAGGCTGCGGCCCTCGTCGCCTCACATCGGACGGCGCTCCTGAAATCCGGCGCCTCCCAGGCAGCCGCGGTGATCGTGGACAACCGCTCTCTGGAGCTCCTGGCCCTGGTGGGTTCTTTCCAATACGGCCCCCGGGATCGCGGCTATAACAACGGCGCCGCCGCGCAACGCTCCCCCGGCTCGGCCTTGAAGCCCTTTCTCTACGCCCAGGCCCTGGACCTCGGGTTCACCCCGGCCTCCATCCTGGAGGACGTGGAACGGCGCTATCAGACTCCCCGCGGGGAATTCAGTCCCGTCAACTTTGACCGCTTCCCCTACGGGCCGGTATCCTTTCGCGAAGCCCTGGCCAATTCCCTGAACCTGTCCACCGTCAGCCTGCTGAACCTCATCGAGCCCCAGAGCTACTATGATATCCTGAGTCGCCTCAACCTCATCAATCATCCGGAGCGGGGCCCGGAGCATTACGGCCTGGGCCTGGTGGTGGGGAACCCCGAAGTGAGCCTGCTGCAACTGGCCACGGCCTATGCCTGCCTGGCCAACGGCGGGCTTTATCAGCCGCTCAAGCTGAGAGAGGATGAAGCCGCCGCCGATCCGGTGCGGATCTTCTCCCCGCAGGCTGCTTACATCATCAGCGACATCCTGGCCGATCCCCTGGCCCGCTTTCGCATCTTCGGGGCCTCCACCGCCATGAACCCGCCCTATCATCTAGCCATCAAGACCGGCACCAGCACGCGCTATCGGGACGTCTGGGCCGTGGGCTACACCCCGGAATACACCCTGGCGGTCTGGGTGGGCAACTTTGACGGCCGCGCCACCCTAAATTTAAGCGGGGCCGCGGCCGCCGCCCCCATCGTGGCGGACCTGGCCACGCTGCTGTTTCATGGTAATTCCCCCCAAAGTTTTTCCCGGCCCGAGGGAGTGACCAGCGCCGTGGTCTGCCACTTTTCCGGCCTGCGACCCGGCCCGGAATGTGTGCATGTGCGCCAGGAGCTGTTCATCGCCGGGACCGAGCCCACCGGGTTTTGCACCTATCACCAACATCAGGAACCCTGGCACCGCATCCCCACTACCTTTGCCGGCTGGCTGCATCAACGCTTCGAAAAAGGGGGCGTGGGGCGTTACCGCCTGGCCGACTTCGATCCGGATTTACCGCGAGTCTTTCAGGAGCAGGCCGGCCCGGGGCCGGGTGTGCCGGTCAGCCCGGCCCTGCAGGGCAAAGTGACCCTGGGCTCCCGCCGGTATCACCCCGCGCCTCCGGCGGGCGAGCCGGAGCTGTCCATTGCCTATCCCCTGGACGGCGACCGGTTCCTGTTGGAACCCCGGATGGAGTCGCTGGCCATTCCCCTCAAGGCCATTTCCCGGGCGCCGCTCAAGTCGGTCACCTGTTTCGTGGACGGCGTCGAGGCGGCCAGCCTGGGGCCGCCTTATGAAACCACCCTGGAGTTAGGCCGCGGCCGCCACCGACTCCTGGTCGTCGGTCCGGACGGCCGGGGCGACGCGGTGGAAGTGCAATTGCAGTAGGGCTAGCTAGTGTCCTGTTTCAGAAATACATTTACAAAGTCTTTGCACTTTTGCGAATATTGAGTCTGCGGTGGCGGTCCACATAAAGGGTTTAGATTTGGCGTTGTAATGCGCCACAAAAATCTCGATCTTAGCAACCAATTCTT